>JAAZDH010000359.1 GCA_012512865.1 Clostridiaceae bacterium
AGGTTATCCCCTCGTAACTATATGCGGTTTTCAAGGTGCATCATCTATATATTGCTTTTCATTCTTGTTTTTTGCTTCAAATTTAGTGTTTAGCAAAATTTCTAGCTACTTTTCGAATATCTACTTTAACCATAAAAATGAATTGGTGTCATCATGTTTTTCTATTACCGACGCTTAAATGCTCTCCCATCAGCGATTGCTATAAAATCGCACGTTCTGAAGGTGAGTTCAAATGCTGTTCATTTCATGCACCATTTTGTATAAATGTATAAACCGTCAGGTTTATATAATATATAATAATGCTAAGTGTCCCTTTAATATAAGGTCATTATCATCAAGTACTTCCTTGTTCAAATATGCTCTTAAGGCAATATTTACATTCATTTAAAATCAAGAGTAATCACCCCTATAAAAGAGGATTGCATTTTGCATCCTTTGTGTCTTCTCAACCTATGTGTTATCTATAATGATCGGAACGGCAAAAAGCCGCTCCATTTATTATGCAATTACCATAACCGCTTGCCAAGAAAAATATCCGGTTTTCCTATTCCGTTTGCATCGGGCATAACCCCGATAATCTTATATCCGAGCTTTAAATAAAAACCGGATTGATGGGTGCCGGGAGAAAAGCTGATAATTTTTCCAGGTAAATCATCATATAAATCAACATTAGCAAAAGATGTTTCACCGTTGCCTCTTTCATCGTCTGCACCCACATGTATTGTCAATCCGCCTTGTTTTCTTGCCTCATCCTCTAAAGCTGTTACTATTGCCCTGCCAATTCCTTGCCTTCTCTTATCACTGCGAACAGCCAGCGGATGTAATTCAAATACATTTCCATTATAGGCCGGAAGTATACCACCCCCGCCAACCACAATATCATCCTCGATAGCAGCCAGCAGGGTGTTTTTTGGAGTCAAAAGCTCATGTATTTCATCTAAAGCGTGTTTAAGTATTGGCCAACCAATTGGAATACTATCAGTTAATATTTGTGCTGCCTGGATTATCTGGGTTTTGTTTAGATTATTCATGTTAATAATTTGCATTTGAAACCCCTCCTCTATTTTTTATTTTCGACATGGAATCAAATTAACATTGGTTCATAAGTTGCAAAGGACGACACGATGTTAAAGTCATGAAATTTGATAAATTCCAAAATTCTCATTCATTATCCATTGTAATCGCCTCACCCATTCTTTTTCACGTAGTCGTGCAGGTTTAGTGTTCTTCTCATAATAAATAATACTTTATAAACACAAAATGGCATGAGTAATTCATCATTCCTAATAGGCATGTTTTCTGTGTAAGCATTAATAAAATGTTTACAGCGTTCTTCCGCATCCTCTTTAAAGTGAAGATGCGTCCAGAAAAATACACTGGCAATATCATTGAGTGGATGATTAGTTCCGCAAACTCCCAATCAATTACTTTTATCATCCCGTCTTCCGTTATAAGCATGTTATGATACCCAAAATCTCCATGTGTTAATATCAATTCATTATCATTCAGTTTAAC
>JAAZDH010000360.1 GCA_012512865.1 Clostridiaceae bacterium
ATTGTGACCGCTCCCAGTTTTCCCGCCTGTGCAACTATTTCCGCTTCCCTTTCATGATGCTTGGCATTCAGTACATTATGGGGTATCCCCCGTCTCGTCAGCATCTCACTCAACAACTCGGACTTTTCTATGGATATGGTTCCTATGAGGACAGGCCTTCCCTTCTGGTGGCACTCCACTATCTCATCTATAATAGCCTTGAATTTTCCTGACTCGTTCTTGTATACCACGTCGGGGCAATCTATTCTTATCATGGGCATGTTGGTGGGAATTTCAACAACATCCATGTTGTAAATGGCCCGGAATTCCTGTTCTTCGGTCAATGCCGTACCGGTCATCCCTGCAAGTTTTTTGTACATCCTAAAGTAATTCTGGAAGGTGATGGTAGCAAGGGTCTTGCTTTCTCTTTCAACCCTTACGCCCTCCTTTGCTTCAATAGCCTGGTGCAGCCCTTCGCTGTAACGCCTGCCGTACATTAAGCGCCCTGTAAATTCATCCACGATAATAACCTGCCCGTCTTTTACAATGTAGTCCCTGTCCCTCTTCATCAGGGAATTGGCCTTGAGGGCCTGGTTTATGTGGTGAGATATGGCCATGTTGTCCGGGTCGGAAAGGTTTTCAATCCCGAAATATTTCTCAGCCTTCATGATACCCTTGCTTGTCAAGGTAACCGTATGTGCTTTTTCATCAACAATGTAGTCGGCATCAATATCATCCATATCTTCCTTGCTGTCCGTCCGGGTAAAAACAACAGGCTTCAGCCTCCTTACAAATGAATCGGCCTGCTTGTACAAATCCGTTGATTTGTGGGCCGCTCCCGATATTATGAGCGGTGTACGGGCTTCATCTATCAGTATGCTATCCACCTCGTCGACGATGGCGTAATATAATTCCCTCTGCACCATATCTTCCTTGTATATCACCATGTTGTCCCTTAGATAGTCAAATCCGAATTCATTGTTCGTTCCATACGTTATGTCGCTCCCGTATGCTTTCTTCCTCTGGCTGCTATTCAACCCATGAACTATGAGCCCTACTTCAAGGCCAAGGAAGTTGTATATTTTGCCCATCCATTCGCTGTCCCTCTTCGCCAGGTAGTCATTTACGGTAACAACATGCACCCCTCTCCCTTCAAGTGCGTTCAAATACACGGGAAGCGTGGCTACAAGCGTTTTTCCTTCACCTGTTTTCATTTCGGCAATGCGGCCCTGGTGCAGGATTATGCCTCCAATCAGCTGCACCCTGAAATGCCTCATGTCCAAGACTCTCACGGATGCCTCCCTTACCACCGCAAAGGCCTCCGGCAGTAATTCATCCAATGTTTCCCCTTTTTGAAGCCTTTCTTTGAACTCTGAAGTTTTTTTCCTCAGGCTTTCATCACTTAGCCTTTTCATCCCGGGCTCAAGGGCTTCTATCCTGTCTACTATTGGTATTATCCTTTTTATTTCCCGTTCGCTATAAGTTCCTATCACCTTTTCTATGAGTTTTAACATCCGTCAAGCCTCCGTCTGCTTGTTTTATATTCCTATTATAACTATTTATAACTATGTTCTTCTTTTATGATATTATAGTACTTCATGCATGATTTTATATAACTATGAAAATTTCTCTTCCTTGTATTTATTTTCCCGGCATTTCACTCCCCGGTGCCTCTTTCCCCGTATCAAGTCGAGTATGCTGTACCCGGAAAACATTTCAAATACGAGAATTCCTATTCCCAGTGTGATTAACACGTCCCCGATGCTTATAATACGCATGAAAAAGCCGAATATTCCCGGCGGCTCTATTATATCTGCCAGGAAAACCAGCCTGGTGCTCTCATCTATAAAAACATGCTTGAAATCCAGTCCTTTCTCTACCATTTCAATTGCCTGCCACAGGCCGTTCCTGGATAGAATTTCACGGTTTACCGGCATCCTGCCGTTATTGAACATTATTACCAGCGCGTTCAAAGCTGTTCCCAGGGCAATCGTATCTATTCCGGCATATTTCTTGTTAAACCAGAACCCGGAAAATAACAAGCAGAAAACAACCATGTTAATCCACACGGCATTATTGATGACATGGTAGGGCAACCTTCCAATAGCTAATTGAGCAACAAATTGAACCAATAATCCCAAGACAATTAGGAATCCTTTTTTAAATTTGAAATTCGTAAAATTACTAAATCGTCCCCCGGATATTAGCGATGCAGCCATGCCTAGAACTGCTGACAAGACATAACTCAAGGAATCACCTCTTTGTATTAATCCTCTTTCGCATTAATCCCAGCCCTTGTTATCCAACCTGTCAAGGATCGCATTGTACCCGTCGGCCCCGTAATTAAGGCACCTGTTCACCCTGCTTATGGTAGCAGTGCTGGCCCCGGTTGCCTCACTTATCTCGTTATAGGTTTTCTTTTCCCTTAAAAGTCTTGCTACTTCAAGTCTCTGGGCTAAAGCCTTGATTTCGGCTATCGTGCATATGTCCTCAAAAAACTTGTAGCATTCTTCCCGGTTTTTTAGCAGCAAAATTGCTTCAAAAAGCCTGTCAACAAGGGGGCTTTTTAACTTATCATTCATGTGCCCATCAACCCTCTTACTTGATTTCTACATACAATTTTAATTTAAATAAACATTAAAGTCAAAAGAATTATGTGATATAATTACTGTAACAATACAGCTTTAAACGGAGGTGGCATGACAGGTGAAAATATATGTACATCCAGTAAGAACCAAAACCGAATTGGACATCTTTATCAAGTTTCCATGGCAAATATACAAGGGAAATAAGTACTGGGTACCCCCGCTCATCGGAGATATGAAAAAGGTATTGCTTCCCCTCATCAACCCCCAAACCCGAAGCAGGCAGTGTGAACTATACCTTGCCTTCATTGAAGGCAAACCCGCGGCGAGGATATTTGTTGCCATCGATGAAATGCTCAACATGAAAAAGAATATAAGAATGGGTTATTTCTCCATGTTCGAGTGCATCAATGATACAACGGCTGCAAAAGCCATCTTCGATAAAGCTTTTTCCTGGTTCAAGGAAAACAATGTCAACCTGGTAAAAGGTCCTTTTTCCCTGGATGGAGCAAACAGGGACGAATTCAAGGGAATTTTGATAGATTCCTTTGATATGCCTCCCGTGTTACTGAATACATACAATCCCGGGTACTATAAAAGTATTCTTGAAAGCTTGGGATTTGAGAAGGACTACGATGTATACGCGTATTATCTTGACAAAGACAAGTTGTTCGAAAAAAACCCTGAAAAAGTCCTGGAATATGCCAAGAAAAGGTATAATTTCAGGGTGGATAAAATCGATTTGAAAAACCTGGAAAAGGAAATTAACGACATAAAATACATACTTGACCGTGCAGTTCCCGATGAATGGGAGGATCTTAACCCCCCTTCAATGGACGATATAAGGGAAATAGCAGAAAGCCTGCTTTCTTTCGCAGACCCGGACTTGATACCGATAGCAAGGCGGAATGATGACAATACCCCTATTGGCTTTGCCATAGCCCTCCCTGATTACAACCAGGTTTTGATTCACTTGAATGGACGCCTCAATCCCCTTTCCGCACTGAAATTTGCGTGGTATAAGAGAAAAATCAGCGGGGCCCGCATATTCATAATGTTCATAATTCCCGAATATAGAAAGAAGGGCGTCTCCTTTGCCATTTACCACCAGATATTTTTAAACGGTATAAAAAAAGGATATACATGGGGTGAAGGATCAACCATAGGCGAAACCAACCCTAATATGCTAAATGATATTGAAAGCGTAGGGGGCCGGAGGTATAAAACCTACCGTATCTACAAAAAAGAAATATGATTTAGCAAAGCCGTTATGATTTGCATTCTTCGTTTTACTCGGCGGCCTCTTCCTCAATGTTTATCCCGTTGATTATTATTTCATCCCGCATGAATTCCTCGTCGAGTACGGCAACATCGCTAAGTTTCATATTCTCTATATATCCGCCCTTTGTTACCTTGTACTCTATCCCCCTCCACGTAACGCAAGGCTTTGTAAAAGAACACAAGAGGAAAAATGTGCCGAAAATGTCGAAGAATAAGGGCATAATAATATCCACCGGCATAACCCTGTTTTTTGTAACTATCCTGTGAAAAAAGCCATGAATAGTCCTGAATGCCATGAATGCAAGGGAAAGGTAAATAATCTTCGCATTTTGCGTAACAAGGCCCATGATGAATATTGCCCAATACCAGAAAAGAATTGCCACAAACGCTGGCAAATCCACGGCTATGTGGGTTTTTATCCCTACGGCTATTCTCTTTGCATAGTTAAAAGATTTTTCCATTGGAATCCTGTCAACATGGCATTCAATAAAGGGGCCAAGGACCAGTTTATAATCCATCCTGTAAAGGGTGTTTCCGAGATGCAGGTCTTCCAGCAGGGAATTGCCATAGGCTTCAAGCCCGCCGACTTCCTGTATAAGCTTTTTCCTCATCCCGAATGCCGCCCCGGTTGCTCCCACATCCATGCCAAGCTTGGTAAAGAATGCCCACATGAAATCAGTCTCGCTGTTCTGGATAAAAGTGAAAAACCTTGTCCAAAAATCCCTGCCTCCTATATTGACTTGCCCGCAGGTGGTCATGCCCACTTTTTCATCAAGCAGGGGCCTTGTCATTTTTACAATAAAGTCAGGTTTTACCCTTATGTCACTATCGCCAAAAAGGATTATGTCATATTTCGCCCTTTTCAATCCGTGCACCATGTTGGAACTCTTGCCGTTCAAACCTTCAATTACGGGGTTTATTATTATCTCTATATCCTTGTCGGGGTAGCGCTCCTTCAGCTTTTTAACCACATCAATGGCGGGGTCGTCATATTCCTGGAAGCTGAAAATGTGCTGGACCTCTCCCCTGTAATTTTGATTCATCCAGCTTTCCAGGTTTTTTTCAAATTCAAAATCCAGGTCTTTAACCGGGTGTATTACCGTTACAGGTACATTTTCGTCCCTTTCATCAGATTCGATAATCGTGTTGCTCCAGCGAAGATGGAGATAAACGAATATCAATTGAGCCACCCAAAATGAACAGAACAGGATACCGATGCCCAGCGAAACTGCAAAATAAATCATTTTAAATGCCCCCATATATAATTTTTTAGCCGGCATTGGCTGCCCGGTTCACCGCGCGCGCCAATGCCGGTATGTTCCTGTTTTTTACTTTTCAAGGCCGCTCCCCGGAAAGTCGTTTGCGTTACTTTACGTTTCTATTATATAATGTTTTTCAGCCGTGTACAACATGTTACAACATATATATACGGTTTAATTTTGCCCGCCAATTATATTTTTTCTGTCCAGCATCCTGTCCGGCATATTCATTTATATTTGCACCTGCATCTGCATTTGCACGTGAGCATTTATTTATACTTTCACATGCCCCTGCATTTACACTTGCATATGCACTTTATTTATTCTTCAGGTTGAAAAATGCGTTTATGGCCGGGTATTGGGCCACATTGCCAAGTTCTTCCTCTATTCTTAAAAGCTGGTTGTATTTTGCCACCCGGTCTGTTCTTGAAGGAGCGCCCGTTTTAATCTGACCGGCATTTACCGCTACCGCTATATCGGCAATAGTCGCATCCTCCGTTTCTCCCGACCTGTGGGAAACAACGGCCGTGTATCCTGCCCTGTTTGCCATTTGAATCGCATCAAGGGTTTCAGTTAGGGTGCCAATCTGGTTCACCTTGATTAATATGGAATTGGCCACTCCCAAATCGATTCCCTTCTTTAATCTTTGAGTGTTGGTAACAAAAAGGTCATCTCCCACCAGCTGGATTTTTCCTCCCAATTCACTGGTAAGCATTTTCCACCCTTCCCAGTCTTCCTCGGCCAGCCCGTCTTCCAATGAAATAATGGGATACTTGTTGGCAAGGTCCGCCCAGAACTTCACCATTTCATCCCGTGTTTTCCTGGTACCGGTTTTCCAGAACAGGTATGTCCCATCATCCTGGTACATTTCCGTCGCCGCAGCATCTATGGCAATGCGGAAATCATCCCCTTCCTTGTAGCCAGCATTTTTTATTGCCTCCAGTATAACCTGTATCGCTTCCTCGTCGGTTTTAAGGTTCGGGGCAAAGCCGCCCTCGTCTCCCACAGCCGTACTGTAACCCTTGTCTTTCAATACCTTCTTAAGGTTGTGGAATACCTCTGCGCACATCCTCAGTGCATTTGAAAAGCAGCAGGCTCCCACGGGCATTATCATGAATTCCTGGATATTTACGCTGTTATCCGCATGTTTTCCCCCGTTTAATATGTTCATCATGGGTACTGGCAGCACCTTGGCATTTACTCCTCCTATATACTGGTACAAGCTTAATCCCAGCGATTCTGCCGCTGCTTTTGCTACTGCCAGTGAAACACCCAGTATGGCATTTGCGCCGAGTCTTCCCTTGTTGGGAGTCCCGTCCAATTCAATCATTAAATTGTCTATGGCAACCTGGTCGTAAACATTCATTCCCTCTACTTCTTCAGATATTATCTTGTTTACATTTTCAACGGCTTTTTGCACACCTTTGCCCAGGTACCTTCCTTTATCGCCATCTCTTAATTCAACTGCCTCAAAGGCTCCCGTTGAAGCTCCCGAAGGTACGGCAGCCCTTCCTATGAAACCATCGGCTGTCGCCACATCCACTTCGATAGTGGGATTTCCCCTAGAGTCCATAATCTCCCTTGCAAATACACTGTCAATTTCCAGGTAATAACCCATACACATTCTCCTTTCAATTGTACATAAAATTTTAATTTCAATTTTAACTGCGCTTGTTTTTATATCTATTTTTATTATTTTACTTTGGTTTTATTTTAAGACTTGTTTTTTAGTCTTTTTTTATCTTTTTTAAGTCTTTTTTGGTCTATTTAAGCCTTTTTTCAATCTTTTCTCAAGTTATATTTTAATATCTATACTATTGCCTAGCAACCTATTGCCGGACAGCAGCCTGGCTCTTGACTTCTTCCTGTTCCTGGCTTGGAGGTACAAGCAGTATTTTGCCTTCTTCGTAGATTACCTTTATCTTATTCTTCCCTTTCAAGCCCATTGCTTCAATATATTCTTCCGGTATCTGAAGCCGGCCGGCCTTGTCCAAAACCGCCAGCTCCTCATGGGTCCCGCCTTTCCCGCCATTGAACAGCAGGCCGTTTTTCATCTCCTCCAGTTCCTCCGCGTAGGATTTCCTCCTTATAAACTCGCTGCTGGTCCTTCCATCCCGTATTGCGACCACCCTGTCAACCTTTGCCGCAATATTCCTATCATGCGTAACAATGACTATTGTTACGCCAAGGGCCCTGTTCATGCTTCTGAAAACATCAAGTACCTGGTTTGCCGTCTTTGTATCCACAGCCCCTGTTGGTTCGTCGGCAAGCAGTATTTTTGGATTGTTTGCAAGTGCTATGGCTATGGCAACACGCTGCTGTTCTCCCCCGGAAAGCTGGCTTAACTTGTTGTTTTTCCTATGGGACAATCCCACCATTTCTAGTAATTCCAAGGCCTTGGAAACCCTTCCCCGCTTTCCGGTCAATATAAGCGGCAGTTCAACATTCTCCCTTGCCGTAAGGTATGGTATCAGGTTCCTGGCATTATTCTGCCATACAAACCCAACGGTTTCACGCCTGTATTTTATAAGCTGTTTGTCCGTGAATTTAAGCAAGTCCTTCCCGTCAATAATCAGCTTTCCGGCAGAAGGCCTGTCAAGTCCTCCCAGCATGTTGAGCAAGGTGGATTTGCCGCTTCCGCTGTTGCCTATTATCGCCATCAGTTCTCCTCTTTCGATGGTCAAGTCAAGCCCTTGCAAAGCTACAACCTCGGTTTCCCTTGTCTTGTATATTTTCACCAGGTTTTCACATATTATTATGTTGTTATCAAAATTATCAACCATGCCATCAGCTGGCCTGTTGTCATCCTGCCCATTGCTCATCTGCTACCTCACCATCCTCCAACGTGTATACGCAATCTGCAACCTCCATCATGCTGGGGTCGTGGGTTGTCATCACGATTGTAATCCCTTCTTTTTCAGCCAGTGTTTTGAACAGCTTCACGACCTGTAGTCCCGTGTGCGTGTCAAGTTCGGCAGTAGGCTCATCTGCAAAGACAACTCCCGGCTTGTGGGCTATTGCCCTTGCTATGGCCACCCTTTGCTGTTCTCCGCCGGAAAGCTCGTGGGCCCTGTGATGCATGCGTTTCCCAAGCCCTACAAGTTTAAGGCACTCTTCAGCCCTTTTTTTTCTTTCTGCAGTACTGTAACCTGCCACCCTCAAGCCAAATTCCACGTTTTCATAAGCAGACATTATGGATATTATGGCTATTGATTGGAACACGAACCCAAATTCCTTCCTTCTCAGTTCGTCCCTTTTGAAAACAGGCATTTTGCTTATCTCCATATCTTTAAAAAACACTTTCCCGGACGTAGGGGTATCCAACCCGCCCAGCAGGTTTATCAATGTTGTCTTTCCTGAACCTGACCTGCCCCTGAGAATCGTAAACTTCCCGGGGACAACACGGACATTTACATTCCTTAACGCATGTACCGTTTCTCTCCCTGACTGGAACTCCTTGTTCAAATTCTCCGTCCATATTATAAACCCTGTATTATCCTTGTTATCCTTGATATCTTTCATTCCAACCTCCGCAGCTTTCATCTTTCAGCCTTAATCTTCGCCCAGCTTTATGGCTTGATTGATATTTATCCTGGAAACTAAAATGCCCAGGATTGTGATACCTGACAATAGCATTACGCCAACAATTGAGTATATTTTAACGTAATCAGTACCATATGCAAATACCCTGAACGGTATTGACAAGTCTTCCACGCTGTATGCTATTTTTAAAAGCGGGATAAACAAGTCGCTTGTCAATCCGCCTATAATAATGCCCATTAAAACGGCTATACCCGATATTAACAGCTGCTCGTTTACCAGCATAATAATTATGTTTCTCATGGACAGCCCCATTGCCCTGAATATTCCAAACTGCAATACCCTGCTTCGTATGGACAATGCCCAGTATATCAGGAATCCTATGGTGCTTACAAGCATGGTAATTACAAATCCCATTGTAAGTGCGCCGTTTGTGCCCTGCAGCATGGGATCATTCTTCCTCTTGATAATTTCATTTTTTGTAAACTTTATATCAATAAGCTCTATTCCTTGCTCTTGGATTGCACTATACACTTCCGTATCCGTTGCCCCGGGTTCACGTTTCATCCACACCTCGTAAGGTTCCAGTGCCATCTTGGCCTGGATGTACGAAAAATTTGCCACTATTAAATCAACTGGCTCACCCCTTTGTGTTTTTAAATTAGGATTGAACGTGGGCCAGTAATCTATAAAAGCACAAATATAACCTTCGAGGTAATTTTGTCCGCTCCACGTAATATAAACACTATCCCCTTCCCTGAGCTTGTACTTTTCCTTGATCGAAGTTGAGACCAGGAAAGCCGTAGGTGAATCTGCCATGAGATTCAGGTAGTTATACCAATGGTACGGGAGAAGACCGGGTCTTAACCAGGACATCCTCCCGAACTCGTCCGGGATAATGCCCAACAAGTTTATATTATGCACTGTTCCCGTAATACTCCTCATCTCAACGTTTCCCTTCCGCAAAACCTTTGTTGCCAGCTCAATTCCCGGTAGTTTTTCAAAACGTTCAAAGGGTGGTTCAATGTATTCCACCGGGCCGCTTCCACTACCGCTTCCCATACCCCCCGTTAAACCGTCGCCCATCATATCATCACCAAAAAATACCTGGTTGGTGTCCCATTTTTGCCTGACTACTATATCCGCTCCTATGTCATACATGATCTTTTCCTCGATGTTCCTGTTAAGTGTCCGGGCTGCATTAGCATTAAATATCCCGAGGGACAAGGCAAATATTAAAAACAACATGAGGAACTGTTCCTGCCCGCCCGACCTTGCAACATGTATATAGGAAGCGTATAACGCGGAATTCCACAGTCTTCTGCCAAGCCAAAATACCAGGTTGACCAGTAAAGGGTATAATCGTAAAAACAGGAGCCCGGCTCCAAGGATAAACAAGGTAGAAATAATGAACAGGATCGGGTCAAGGGCCATTTCAACACCGCTTATTCCCGTCGCGATCTGCGTTGTCTCCCTTATCCTGTAGGTGTACAAACCGTATCCTGAAAGCCCCAGCAGCAGGATATCAACGAAGAAGCGTTTCCAAGGGGGACTCTTTCTCTTCCTTACCTTTTCTTGCTTATATAGAACTATGCTGGTCCTGGAGGCAAAATATGCCGGCAGGAGCATGGAAATAATGAACAAAACCAATGCAGCGAGGGAATAAAGATAAGCTTCCTCGCCTACTTCAACGGGAAGGGCTGTCCTCTGGACAAACTCGAGGAACCCGTTGGAAAGCCCGAGAAATTTACAAATAAACAAACCCAGAGGAGGGCCAAGGGAAAATGATACTCCTGCCAGGATCACGCTTTCAAGCAAATAGTTTATAAACACCTGGAAACTACTGGAACCACGGCTTTTTACCACTGCTATTTCATTTCCCTCATTTTTTACTATAAGCTGGGCCACCATGAACATGTAAAACATAAGCATTAAAAGTATGGGAACCTGTAGCACCCATAAAGTCAAAGTCAATCTTTTTTCTCTTACCTGGTATTCTTCCATGATTGGTATTATTGGTAATTTTACATCAAGAACCGTGCTATACGACTTTATCCACCTTAACTGTTCATTGTATTCCGATAAAATCCCGGCGATTTGTTCTATCTTAATCTTGTAGTAATCAATGGCAAAATTCCACCGTGCTTCCGTTAAATACTCGCCCCTTGATTCCTTTCCGTTGTCAATAAAAAAACGGTAAAACAGCGAGTAATCCATGATGAAGCTTTCCTCGTAAATCCAAAGCCCGTCAAACCAGTAAAGGTCCGATGGGTCCTTCATCTCAAAAATCCCTACTATTTTCACCTTGTAATCAATATATTCTTCACTTAGGAAATCCTTCACGAGATAAACTTCATTCAGCCTTAAATCCAGTTTGTCAAGGGTTTGCTTGGTCACAACAACCTCTATGGTATCTCCCGCAATTCCAGGTGAGTACATCCTTCCATGGGTAATTTCCGCGTGATTTTCAAAATCAGTAATGCCTTCAAACTTGAAAAACCTTACCTTTGGGTTTTCTTCCCTCTGTATTTCCGGCTCTGCGATAAAATTATCGGCAACCAGCGATTTGCTCTTGATAATCACCGGGACACCCAGTATCTCCGGGATATCCTCAACCCTGTCGCTAAACCAGTTGTATGCATTTATTCTTATATTATCTTCCCTGTTATAGTATTGAAGCTTGGACTTTATACTGAGCCTTCCCGGGAAAGCCCCGAAGTTCTTCTGGTAGTTTTCAAGGTCTTTAACAAGCATCCTCTGCAGTACGCCATTAGAATATATAGGTACGCTGCTTACCATGGCAACTGTCAATATCGAGCCGATAAGCAGGGATAAAACCATCCACTTGTTGTTTAAAATTTTTCTTGCCAAAATAATCAGCAACAGTCATCCCCCTCTACCACTCTATAAGTTCTTCCCCTTCCTCGAGGCCATTAACAATTTCCACCTCTGTGGGGGTCTCTACCCCGATTTGCACTGACCTGTCCGTTTTTATCCCGTCTTCCAGGACCTGGACAGTATACTGGCCCATAAAACCGTGTAACAGATTCCTGGATATGACGATTACATCTTCTTTCTTTTCAAGAAGAAGGCTTATCCTTGCGGAATAACCCAGTGGTATGCCCTGTGGTAAATCCTTTACATCAATTAAAACAGATCTTCTTATACTCTCGTCAGCATCGAAGGGAGCCGTAGACGGATTCATAACTACTACCCCGACATAATCCTTGTTATCTATTTTAACTTCCACTTCCGCCCCTATCTTAAAGTCTGAAAGATTATCACCCGTATATCTTAGTTTAAGCCTATGCAAATCGGCAATCCTGACAAGGGTTGTATGAGCATTTACATAATCGCCTTCTTTTACCTGGGTTATCCATACTACCTGCCCCGGAACAGGAGCAACAATCCTTGTTTTTTCCAATTCCGTCTCAATACTTTGCTTCTGCATTTCGGCATTTTTTATATCCAGTTCCATTAAAATCTTGGTGTTATTGTATTTTTCTATTTCACCCTCCAGTGTAATTTCCTGCCTTTTTACCTGTTCCTCCAATGCTTCTGCCTGTTCAAGAAGACCCGGTGAAATATCCTTCACGGATAATCCCCCTGAAATATTCGCAATTGTATCTTTTAGTTCCTTCAACTTCTTCTTGCTCTCATCAAGCTGAAGCTGCGCCAATTCTATTGACCTTTCCATGCTGGACAATGTTTGGTTATAATTAAGCTTAAGCTTCGTCAGGGAAGTTTCCTGCTGAAGCAGCTGGGTCTCCAGGCTATCATTTTCAAGCTGGATCAAAAGGTCTCCTTCTTTTACCACATCCCCTGTTTTCACATGTATGGATTCAATTCTTCCCCCCCTATGTTTAAATGAAACATCGGTCTGCAGGTCCGATACAAAATATGCCGTACTGTTAATCCTTTTTTCAATGGTGCCTTTTTGTACCTTCACTGTTCTGTATACTATTTCTTCCGGGACCTTCAAGGGAGGAGCAAGGACCTCTTCTTCCTGCGGGAAAAAGTAGCATCCTTGCAGGGAAAGAACGAAAAACAACGTTATTGATATAATAACAATTTTCCTCAAAAGCTTACGTTGCCTTGCAAAAAATGCATCAACGATTTTCATTATAGAATACCCCCACTTACATCTTATACCGTACAGCGCCGCTTCACATACTTGTTCTATTTTTGTTTCACGTACATGACTTATTTATAATCTATCTATTATATGCTATTTATATTTTTTATATTTCACGTTCCTGGCCTGTTCATGTTTCATGTAAAATAAGTACTCCTCGTAAACGGCTCTCTTGTATTCCATATTCGCTTTTTATGCATTCATCTTTTATATATTCATTTTTACTCTTTTATAATATTAACTCTTATTTGTAAAAAAGTAAAGTTACCCGGAGAAAAACGGTTGTTTGCTTTTTG
>JAAZDH010000044.1 GCA_012512865.1 Clostridiaceae bacterium
ATGATATACAGTTCATAGCCGGAAAAGAAAAGACGCAGGAGGAATTTTTCCATACTTTCAACGCGTTGTACGAGGCCAACAAGCAAATAATCATATCATGCGACAAGCCTCCAAGGGAACTGGTTACGCTTGAAGAAAGGCTGAGATCCAGGTTTGAATGGGGCCTGCAGGCGGATATACAGCCCCCGGATTACGAGACGAGGATAGCCATATTAAAGAAAAAAGCGGAACTTGAGAATATTCATATTCCCGATGACGTGTACGAATATATCGCTGACAATATTGCTTCAAACATACGTGAACTTGAGGGGGCGCTTATAAAGGTGGTCGCATATTCGACCCTGGTAAAAAGCGAAATAAGCCTGGATATTACCAAGGAAGCCCTTAAGGATATTTTGTCTGCGGCCAAAACAAGGGTGATTAACCTGGATGTAATTATTGAAATTGTATCAAGGTACTTTGGGGTAAAAATCGAGGACTTCAAGTCAAAAAAGCGAAGCAGGGATATAGCATTTCCAAGACAGGTGGCGATGTATCTTTGCAGGGAGCTTACAGATATGTCGCTGCCCCAAATAGGACATGAATTCGGCGGAAGGGACCATACCACCGTAATGCATGCATATTCGAAAATTTCGGAGAATATAGCAAAAGACTACACGGTAAGGCGTACAATAGAGGAACTAAGAAAAAATATCGTGGGTGGCACGAACTAGTGCAGACTTTGATTTTTGTCCGCAGAAATTGTTTATATGTTGAACATGGGTTGTGGATTAATTCCCGCATTTATTTTTTTGTGGATTAGTTTAATAAAAAACGGGCTTTATCAACAGGGTTTTCAACACCCATGATATATAAAATCACTGGATTAAAATTGGTTATACACATAAATTACAACTGTTATTATTACTAGTACTAAAAATATATTATGATATATAAAGAAGTAGCAGGACCAGGATAATCCATGACGGATGATAATGCAGAATAAAAGCTTAAGGAAAAACGAAAAATCAAAACATTTGACAGAGGGGAGAAAAGGGCAATGAAAATTTCATGCAACAAGACAGACCTTGAAGGGGTAATAAATGTCGTGCAAAAAGCCATCCCGGCGAAAACCACTTATCCGATACTGGAAGGAATATTAATGAAGGCGGAAGGCGATTGTATCAAGCTGGTTGCCAACAACCTTGAAATGGCAATAGAATGCAAGTTAAATGCCAATATAAGCGAAGAAGGGGAAGTGGTTATTGACTCGAAACTATTTGGGGAGATAATAAGGAGGATGCCGGATTCAGAAGTTTACATGGAGGAAAAAAATGAAAATATAACCATATCATGCAATAAATCAAGATTTAATATAAAGGGGAATAAGGCAGGCAGTTTCCCGGTGATACCCGAGCTTAAAAAAGATAATCCCCTTAAGGTATGCAAAGCGGTGATTAGGGATATGATAAGGCAAATTATTTTCTGTGTAGGGGAGGATAAGAACCGCCCGATTTTGACGGGTGTGAATATAGAAGCAAAGAACGGGATACTTTCATTTGTAGCTATAGACGGGTACAGGCTTGCGCTTAAAAGATACGCTATTGAAGATGAAAGCACGAACATAAGTATAGTCGTTCCGGGTAAAACATTGAATGAAATCGGGAAAATACTTGAGCCAGTGGAAGATGAAATGGAGATATATATAGAAGAAAACCAGGTTATGTTTGACATGGGGAATATAAAAGTGGTATCAAGGCTGCTTGAAGGTGAGTACATAAATTACGAAAGCGTGATACCGGAAGAATATGAATCAAGGGTCAGGATAAACAAGAAAGATTTCCTGGACAGCATAGAAAGGGCGTCAATCCTGGCATTGGGAGAGAATACAAGGTACCCGATAAATATAAAGCTGGAACTTGAAAAAATATTCATTAGTACAAACACCCCGATAGGGAATTCAATTGATGAAATTTTAACTGAAGTCGATGGAAATGAGATGGAAATAAAATTCAACCCGAGATATTTTATTGAGGCCTTGAGGGTGATAGAAGAAGAATATGTTGATGTGTTGTTTAGCTCGGATATTGGGCCTTGTGTAATGAAGAGCGTTGACAAGGATACTTTTTTATACATTGTGCTTCCACTGAGAAAGTAAAGATAAAAGGGGCGGAAGAAAAAGCAAGGGTGAAAAATAAGAATAAAAGGATTGGGTGGAATGGAAATTGTCCGGCTGAAAACAGAGACGATTAAGCTTGACCAATTTATCAAGTGGATGGGTATTACGGCAACGGGTGCTGAAGCAAAGCAAATAATAAGGCAAGGCATGGTTAAAGTAAACGGTGAAGTTGAAACCCGAAGAGGAAAAAAACTAAAAAAGGATGATGTAGTGGAAGTGGCGGGGAAAACTTATAAATTGGGATAGAAGTCCTGGAGGTAAACAAAAGTTGCATATAAAAGAAATTAAAGCAGTTAATTTCAGGAATTACAGCAAGCTTGAGTTAAGCTTTTCCAAGGATTATAATATAATATATGGTAAAAATGCCCAGGGAAAGACAAATATTATAGAGGCATTATTTTTATGCTCTTCGGGAAGGTCCCACCGTACAAAAAGAGACGAGGAGCTATTGAAATTTGATGAGGAAAATTATTATATAAAGCTTGTCGTAGATAGAAGGGACATGGAAAAGACAATCGAAATATTTTACAGGTTGGGCGAAAGGAAGAGGATAAAAATCAATGATGTATATATAAAAAAGAACGGTGAATTGATGGGGCAATTGAATACAGTGCTGTTTTCGCCCGAGCATATGTCTATTATAAAAGAGGGCCCCAGCGAAAGGAGAAGGTTCGTAGACATTGCAATAAGCCAGGTAAAACCGGCATATTTTTATGACCTGCAGGAATACTCAAGGGTACTGTCCCAAAGAAACCACCTGTTGAAAGAACTGAAGAGGGAAAACGGCGGAAAAAAAATGAAACTTAAGGATACCCTGGAAATATGGAATGAGAAGCTGGCGGAAACGGGCTCAAGGATAATGTATGAAAGGCATCAGTATATAAAAAGGTTGAACTTGATAGCGAAGGAAAATCATAAGAAGCTGACCGGCGGCAGGGAGGAAATAGAAATAATGTATGTTCCCTCTTTTTACCAGGCAGGTTTGCCAAGTGTCGAGAATATTAAAGTGAATTTTTTAAAAAGTGTGGAAAGGGATGAGGAAAAAGAATTAAGCGCGGGGGTGACCTTGTACGGGCCGCAAAGGGATGATATAAAAATAAAGGTAAATAATAAGAATGTAAGGATATATGGTTCCCAGGGGCAGCAAAGGACAAGCGTATTAACGTTGAAATTATCTGAAATAAATATTTTAAGAGAATTGGCCGGGGAAAATCCCGTATTGCTGCTGGATGACGTTTTTTCAGAGCTAGATAGTGTAAGGCAGGAATATATTATCGAGTGCATCAAGGATGTGCAAACGTTTATCACAAGCACGGACAGGTCAATATATGAAAGGATTTCAAAAAACAATGCAAATATTTATTACGTGGAGAACGGAAGGGTAATAAGAGAAGAAGATGATGAATAATATATTATTACTTATAGAAAACTTATATGAAATTTGCTATTTTGCATATTTCGTATATTATAAAATAATTACTATCCAACCGTATGTATTGCCAGGGGAAAGCTTATACGACAAAATCCATTTTGTAACAGCATAAATATTATCAAATCTAATAAATAAAGCAATAAATAAGGGATTAAAATAAATTATTTGGGGGCATGCAGCATAAATCATGCATAACCTTAATCTGCCAGAAAACATTGCATATAAAAAATGATTAGTGTAAAATTATTATAAGAAAAGCGAAAAGAATGGAGAGAAAAAAGTGTTTTTGCATATAGGAAATAATTATGTCGTACCGATTAAAAGTATTATAGCAATTTTGGACTTGGAAAAAACAACGATATCAAAAGATACGAAGGAATTCCTGAGGATAGCGGAAGAAGAAGGATTTATAAAAGCAATAAATGAAGATATACCGAAAACTTTCATATTAACTGAAATGGACAAGAAAAGCAGGATATACTTGTCCTCGATTTCGTCCGTAACCTTGCAAAAGAGGGCAAATGCACTAAAGAAACTTACGGTCGATTCGGGCAAGGAATAAATTAATCGGGATGAGATCCAGGTGAAAAAAATAAACTGAAATAAATTTACAGGAGGACTGGAAGCAAAGGATGACGGATGTAATAAAAAACGGAGCAGCTGAAGGTGCGAAATATGATGAGAACCAGATACAGGTGCTTGAAGGGTTGGAGGCCGTAAGAAAAAGGCCTGGTATGTATATAGGCTCAACATCAGCAAGGGGATTGCATCATCTTGTATATGAGATAGTTTGCAACAGCGTTGATGAAGCATTGGCCGGAAGATGCGACAGGATCGAGATTATCTTGGAAAAAGACAATTCGGTTGTCGTGGAAGATAACGGCAGCGGCATTCCCGTGGGCTCTCACCCGAAGCTGGGAATACCGACAGTTGAAGTTGTTCACACGATGCTGCATGCAGGGGGGAAATTCGGAGGCGGTGCATACAG
>JAAZDH010000361.1 GCA_012512865.1 Clostridiaceae bacterium
ACATTATACAAAAAAGCAGGAAAACTCCCGCGGTTAATAACCCCATACCTACGGTTCCGGCGATTTCAAGCAGGAACCTGGCGGGCATTGAGAAAGCCTCGTAAAGTATAACCATAAGCGATACGAACCCGGCCAGGCAGAATAAAAACGCCCCGGCATAAAACAGTGCTACCATGCAGTAAGATAAAAAAATGGTAACAGACAGCAAAAATATATACAATGGTCTTGTTACAACCCTGAAAGCACTCCCGGATGCTTTGACAAAGCTTTTTAAACCAGGATTTTCCTGCATCCTGGCAATATTTAATTCAGCCTTGATCATGCCTGCAACTTTTTCAGGCGTTCCCATCCCGAGAAAGATTTCATCCATGTCCTTGCCTTCATCATATGCATCATTCAAATACTCCCTGTAATAAGCCAGGGCCTCATTTCTTTCCTCTTCTGAAAGGCCTTCCAATTCTTTTTCCAGGGCTTTGAGAAACTCCCCTATCCTTTCATCCATTATTATCCACCACCTATTATAAAATCAATTATTTTTCTAAACTCCTTAAGTTCGGATATATATTCTCCCAGCCTGGTAATACCCTCTGCCGTGATACGGTAGTATTTCCTGAGACGGCCCGAATGCTCGACGGAATACGTCTCCAGCAGCCCTTGGCTTTCAAGTCTTCGCAAAACAGGATACAGGGACGATTCCGAGGTGTCCAGCAATTGCATTACTTCCTGCGTGAGCTTGTACCCGTACGTGTCTTCTTTTTTTAGTATGGACAGGACGCATACATCCAGCAATCCCTTTTTCATTTGAGCATCCAATAAACCGCCTCCTTTGCGGTGTTATTCCGTTTATTCATGTTCCACTGATGCCCGGCAAAATTTTTATTTAGCGTTATTGTCCAGGCGGCACATACTACGCATATGGACGCATGTATATCGCCTGTATGGCCAACTGCCGGGCATCAAATTCAAATCTTGTTTATATTATACATTGTATAATATTATATGTCAAGTAATATTATACAATGATTTTTATACAATAATCCTTATATAATAATCTTTATACAATAATATATAATAATTTTTATACAATAATTTTCCATACCGTTGAGAATTTGATTAACAGGCACTTATGCCGTCAAAACCCGTATTCAGCAGGTATTCGTTGCAGCTTCCATTACGAGAGTTTAATACAGGCGGGACAATAAGACATTGGACAGGAGACGGTTTTATGCCTATCATGAAAACCGCCCCCTGTCCAATATGAATGTGGAAGCATCACGAAGAATAATTATAACGTCATACGTTGCTTATCCTTGCCTGCATACCAATAATAGATATTTCTAGTATGCATAAAGATTTCCATAGGGCCTTTTGTTATATGCATACAGTTTTATAAAAGGCCTGTTCATAATTGAATGGTAATCATGGTTGAAATAATTTGAAAATTTCTTTATATATGCACCTATAAAATCCATGTCATTATCATCGGCTTCCGCTTGTTTTACTTCTTTTCCAAGCTTGCAGCCATCCACGCAGCCGCGGACGTATATTGTACCTCCATGCATGCCTACGCCGCAATAATTGCCGATGATTTCCCTTTCGTCCTTTTCGTTCAATCCCAGCAGTATTATCGCACCGCCTGCCATGTATTCTCCCAGGAAATCCCCTGCTTTCCGCCGATTACAATAACCGGTTTTTTGCCAGGGTACTCCTTCATGTGTATTCCAACCCGGTATCCTACACTGCCCTTTATATAAACTTCACCGCCCCTCATGCCGTATCCTGCCGTATCCCCCGCGTTGCCGTAAACAATGACTTCACCGTTGTTCATCGTGTTTGCCGCGGCATCCTGGGCATTCCCTCGCACTACTATCCTCGGGCCGTCCATGTAGGCAGCCATGTCATTCCCCGGGGTACCTTCAATTATAATGTTGCAACTCCCTTTCATGCCATCACCTATATATCTTTGTCCTACCACGTTTTTAACAAGGATTTCCCTCTCGCCCCTCTCGAAAAATTCTTTCAGCATCTTGTTTAAAATCCTGTAACTTATCCTCTTTGCATCAACTATTCTCATACCCTCACTCTCCCTTACACTTTCCTTTATTTAGCCTTTATTTAACCTTATTTAGCTTTTCTTTATCTTTATCTAATCATTTACTTAAATCCTTATTTATTCTTTATTTAACCCATCAAGCATTCTTACCTTCCTTGCATCCTTAGGCAGGCAGATTAATCCAAAATCTTCCCCGCCAAGGCTGTCCTCAAACGGGGATATGTCTTCTTCCCTTCTTATCAAGTCCGTGTAGATGCCGGCCCTGTCAATGCCGTTTACCAGCAGGTAGCCCACAAGCCTGTTTCCCTTAATATAAAACTTTTTATAAGAACTTTTACAAGTGTTTTCCGCCTCCTTGAGCAAAGCCTTGACCCTGACGCCTTCATGCTGCTCCGCCAGGCCGGCGCTCAGGATCGAAAGACCCAGGAAAGGCATTGAGTTCATTATAAAGCCCTTCTCAAAAATCCTTTCTCCCCCCGCCATGTTTATCCCGGCTGTCTCTCCCTTCTTGTATGCACTTGGCAATATGGCAATTTCCATGCTCCTTTCTTCAATGAAGTTGTATCCTTCAGCTACATCCCCCGCTGCATACACGTCCGGTTCACTTGTCCTCATCATCCCGTCCACCAGGATTCCCCTGTTTACCTTGATTTTCGTGCCCTTTACAAGATCCGTATTACACCTGGTCCCTATTGCCAGTACCGCGAAATCGCATGCCAATACAGCCTTGTTGCTTAAAAGCACACCTTCTGCCTTTTCATCTCCCAGTATCCTTTCAACGGTGGTTTTCAGCAGGAGTTCCACCCCGTTTTCCCCGAGGGTTTTGAGCACTATCGAAGATGCGGTTTCATCAAGCACCCTGGGCATGATCCTGTCCATGATATCTATTACCGTCACCTTGACTCCCCTGTGTACCAGGGCTTCCACCGCCTTCAGCCTGCTGAAGCTGGCCCCCACTACCACAGCCCTTGCTCCCCTTGCGGCTGCCTTTTCTATTTTCTTTACATCATCCAGCTTTGTAAAGCTGAAAACATTCTCCTTGTAAACATTTTCAATGGGCGATGTAAAAGGTTTTCCGCCGGTGGCAATAAGAAGCTTTGAATACCGGACTTCGCGCCCGTCACAAAGCACCACGGTTTTCCTGTCAAAGTCCACTGACCTTACCCCTGTCCCCAGGATGGGCTTTACCCCGTTTCGCCCGTAAAAATCCCTGTCCCGGTAATACATGTTTTCTTCGGCAACCTTGCCGGCAAGATAATATGAAATGAGAGGTCTCGAATAAGTATGGTAAGGTTCGTCCGATATAACAACTATGTGGTTCTTTTTATCTATCTTTCTTATGCCTTCTATCGCTCCCACGGCGACGGCGGAATTGCCTATAATAACATAATTAACGCAATTTACTCAGTTCATTTTTTCCCCTTCCTTTTCTACGCAGTATCATCCCCCGGCACCGGTTCACTCCCATGCCAGCCCTATTTGAAGGGCTTCATTCGGGCAATTTTTCACGCATGCCGGTTCACCGTTGTTCTCAATGCAAAAATCACATTTTGATGCAATTTTCCCCTCCTGTTCATCACGCCTTATTACCCCGTAAGGGCAAGCAAGGATGCAAGTCCAGCAGCCTATGCATCTGAAAGCGTCATTGGTGACGACCCCTGTCACCGGGTCCTTTTTCATGGCTCCCGTAATGCATGACTTTACACATTCCGGTTCTTGGCAATGCCTGCATTGAAGCCCAAAAGATACAGGTTTTTGCTCCTCAACAATGATCCCGGGCAACGGCCTTTTTAACATTTTTTTGAACGTTTTTACCAAATCATATTTATATTTTGAATGGGCGGCAATGCAATAAATCTCGCACAACCTGCACCCGATACACACCTCTTCCATGCAATATATCCTTTTCCTGCTTATACCGGCCGGGCTTGCAGTACCGGTACTAGTTCCAATATTCATACATATCCACCACCTTTGATATTCACTGCCTTTATGGCATTCATCACTTTTTGACATTTACCGCCTTTACAATATTCACCAACTTCACAATAATTACCGTATTTATGGATTCATCCGGCCTTCTGTACAAACCACAGCTGCAACCGGTCCGTTTTTTAATCATTATTCTCCTGCCGCTTTTATGCCAAGGATACCCAGTTCTTCCCGGGTCAAGCCTATTCCCCTGAGCATGAGGCGGTTGCCCCTGAGGCTTTCAATTGCATTTATTCCCATGCCGCCCAGCATTTCCTTCATCTCGTGCGCCCACGCATTAAGAAGATTCATAAGTCTTCTCGAAGCAATTTCCGGGTTGAGCCTCCTTGTCAACGAGGGGTCCTGCGTCGCAATCCCCCAGTTGCACTTGCCCGTGTAGCACTTCTGGCACATATGGCATCCCATGGCAATCAGTGCAGACTGGGCAATATAAACGGCATCCGCTCCCAGCGCCACCGCTTTTATAATGTCGGCGCTGTTCCTTATGCCCCCCGGCACATACAAGGGATACCCTGTTCCTTATTCCTTCCTCCCTGAGCCTGGTATCCACGGCAGCCAGCGCAAATTCCACGGGTATCCCCACATTATCCCTTATCCTTAGGGGGGCAGCCCCTGTACCTCCCCTGTAACCATCAATCGCGATTATGTCCGCCCCCGCCCTTGCAATGCCTGAGCACATGGCGGCCACATTATGCACGGCCGCAATTTTTACCGAAACAGGCTTTTTATAATCCGTTGCTTCCTTCAAGGAATATATAAGCTGCCGTAAATCCTCGATGGAATATATATCATGGTGGGGAGCCGGGGATATGGCATCGGAGCCTGCCGGTATCATCCTTGTCTCAGATATGTCACTGCTCACCTTTTCTCCGGGCAGGTGGCCCCCAATACCCGGTTTTGCCCCCTGGCCGATTTTTATTTCTATGGCAGCCCCGGCTTCAAGGTAGTCGGGGTCCACCCCGAAACGCCCGGACGCAACCTGTACTATCGTATTGCTGCCGTATTTGCGCAAATTCTTGTGGAACCCGCCTTCCCCGGTGTTCCACATGATTCCTGTCCCGGACGCTGCCCTTGCCAGTGCCTCGCAGGCATTGTAACTGATGGAGCCGAATGACATTGCCGAGAACATGACGGGAATCTCCAGTTCCAGCTGGGGCGGCAGCTCCTCATCAAGCTTTCCTTCCTTTATCCTAAGCACATCCGGTTTCCCGCCCAAAAACGTTTTAAGCTCCATTGGCTCCCGCAGCGGGTCTATGGATGGGTTTGTCACCTGGCTTGCATTTATAAGCATGTGATCCCAGTAAACCGGGTAAGGCCTATCATTTCCCATGCCCGTAAGAAGTATCCCCCCCGTTTCAGCCTGTTTATATATTTCCCTTATAGCCCTTGGCGTCCAGTTTGCATTTTCCTTGAACTCCAGGGGATTTCTCCTTATCGTAATCGCCTTTGTTGGACATAAACATGCACACCTGTGACAGTTCACGCAATTTGACTCGTCCGTGAAAACTCTATTTTCTTCCTCGTCGTAGTAGTGTACAAGGTTTGCACACTGTCTTACGCAAACCTGGCAGCCAATACAGCGTTCATAATTCCTATCAACAATAAATTCCGGCATCAATAAATTCAAACTCATGTCCTTTCCACCTCCCCCAGCAGGGCAACCACTGGTTCCCCGCCTCTTGGAGCCCATATCCTGTCCAGTGAAGGGCATACTACCCTTACGGCAGCTTCCTCGCTCGCTACATAGACAAAATCTCCTTTAGTAGCGGCAACCAGCGGACGGAGCTTTATCCTGTCGTTTAGCGCAATCATGCCGTCCCTGCAGCCGACTATAATGGAAAATGGCCCGTTCACCAGCGCAGAACTGTACACGATCCTTATGGCTTTTATCAGCTCCTGTTTCTCCTTGCCCATCATTTCTATTTCCGCCCAGAAAGGAGGCGCGATCGCCGCTATTGCAGCATTCATCGGGAGCTTGTACCTCCTGAGCAGCAGGTCGAACATGTAGGCAATCGCCTCGGTGTCCGTCTGGAGGTTGCACCTGTACCCAAACATTTCAAGCCATCTCCTGTTAGTGTCATAGGAGGAAATCTCCCCGTTGTGAACCACCGACAAATCAAGGAGGGCAAAAGGATGGGCTCCTCCCCACCAGCCGGGGGTATTCGTGGGAAACCTGCCATGGGCCGTCCAAATATACGCCTTGTAAGTATCCAGCATGTAGAATTCGCCCACATCCCCGGGATAGCCCACCGCCTTGAAGACACCCATGTTTTTCCCGCTTGATACGACGAAGGCACCTTTAAAGCAGGAATTTATCCGCATTACGCACCTCACCACGAATTCATCCTCTTCATCCTCGCCAAGCCCTGATTCAAGCATCCTATCCTTCCTGGGAGTCATGAAATATCTCCTGATAACCGGGGCTTCCGTTATTGCCCGCACCTTCCTGGTGGGTATCCTGCCCGCCGACTCTATATCGAAATACTCGTTGAAAAAGCATTCAACATCATCCTTTGCCTTCTCATTATCATAAAACATGTGCATAGCATACAAATCCCGGTATTCGGGGTATATACCGTAAGCGGCGAACCCGCCGCCCAAACCATTCGAACGTTCATGCATCAAGGCTATTGACTTTATTATTTCCGTACCCGGTATGAGCTTTTTTTTCCTGTTCATTATTCCCGCGATTGCACATCCGGAAGGAATCCTTATTTCACCCTCGCGTCGCTGCATCAATAAACCACCTTTCCCAAGCATTCACAAGCAGGATTAAGTACCTTGATAGTACCTCCTTAGCACTTTCCTGGCACATTCC
>JAAZDH010000362.1 GCA_012512865.1 Clostridiaceae bacterium
GCCCCATGCTCCCTGAAAACCTTGTAAATAAAATCTTCTATAATTTGCCTGTTTTCCATGTCCAGCGATTTTGATTCAATTTCATCCAGCCAGTCGGATATCCTTGCGAGGGGGTAGAAATGGAAAAGCTCCTTCTTGTAGATTTCAGCAGTTAGAAGAACCTTGTGCAGCCATGAAAAATAGTTTATTTTCCTGTTCGACATGTATTTCCTAGTTATTGATATGCCGGTCTCCAGGAGTTCCTTCCATTGGATAACATCCGTTACTTCGCCATTCATTGCTTTGCCATCTATTAATTCGCCAAATTTTGCTTTGCTTGTATTGTTTTTATCAAGGTAAGCATCAATCTTCTCCTCCAGGACCGTTACAGCGTTGAAAAACCCGTTGTATGCATCGAAATATACATTGGCATCCCTTTCCATGTTTTGTGCCTCTTCTTTTATTATACCCAGCATGTCTTTCAGCCCCCAGGCCAGGCTTGTATTCAAAGGGCTGCTGTTTAATGCATCTTCCAGCGCCTGACTTGCAACCATTAGATAACAAACAAAATTGCCGCTGTCAACCGTGGAAACATATGCCGGTCTCATTACTTTAAGGGAGTTCGTGTTGTACCAATTGTAAAGGTGCCCTTCCCATTTTTCCAGTTTTTCCATGGTGGGAAGCACCTTTTCGAACCACATCTTCATTTCAAGTAATCCAATATATCCCAGGTCTTTTGCACATGCCACAGAAGCCATCATAAGCCCTATGTTGGTGGGGGAAGTCCTGCGGGCAATACCCTTGTAAGGTTCCTCCTGGTAATTGTCGGGAGGAAGGCAATTGTCCTTCTCGGTTACCATGTCTTCGAAATATCTCCATGTTCGCCTGGCTATCCTCCTCAAGAGCAGGATATCTTCCATCCCGGGTTTTTCAACTTTTCTTACGTAAGGCTTGCTTATAAAATAAGCAATGTAGAATGCGCCAATCCACGGCAGGGATATTACAAGCGCCGCCGGTACGCCACCTGGGTTCAAGTATACCGTGCCAAGCAGGAATGCCGTCCCGATGGCTGAAGACATCCACATCCTCCTGAAAAAGCTCTTTGCATCATTTGACAAGCTGGCCTCAGCATCGGCGGCCGTCACCCATTCCAGCATGTTTTTCCTTGTAAAACCAAGTCTTACCAGCGTTCGCAGTATAGCGTCAAGCATCAGGTATGCCTGGTAGGGGATAAAAACAAACTGTAATAAAACCTGGTACATGCTTGCTTTTTCCGGTTTCATTCCCTTGGCGTACCTTCCGCGCATGTACCTGAAATAGTTACCTGTCAACAGGCCGTATGCCATGTGGATTAAGGGGTTTATTGCAATTGCCAGTACCGCGAACCCCAGCCATGCATAAATGCTTCCTGGGAGCAAGGTAAACCCAAACACTACAAGGAACAATAATGACGGGGGGACAAGGCTTCTTCTCAAGTTATCCAGTATTTTCCACTTGTTGGTTGCCGAAAGGGGGTTCCTGGTAAGGTTTCCCTTCCTGTCCCTGACCATGCGCCCCAACCAGGGAATAACCTGCCAATCACCTCGAACCCACCTGTGCAGTCTCATCGAGTAGGAATTATACTTTGACGGGTATCCATCTACAAGATCCACGTCCGTGACGAGGCAGGCCCGTGCATAGCACCCCTCCAGCAAATCATGGCTTAGAATGGAATTCTCCGGTATGGACTCCTTTAAAACCTCCTGGAAAACATCCAGCTCGTAAATACCCTTGCCGGTAAAAATACCTTCCCCGAATAAGTCCTGGTAAACGTCCGATACCGCCGTCGTGTAGGGGTCAATACCGCCTTGCCCGGCAAAAATCCTGGTAAACAGTGAAACATTCACGCTTGTAATGTTTATATTGATTCTGGGCTGGAAAATCCCGTGCCCTTCCGTCACTATCCCTTTTTCCCGGTCGACAACCGCCTTGTTCATCGGGTGCATGATAGTTCCCACCAGTGTTTTTACCGTTCCTATCGGCAATTTTGTATCCGCATCCAGGGTAACAACGTACTTTACGTAAGGTATGGCAGATATTTCACAGCTAATGATGTTATAGCTTGTTTCCGTTGAACCCCTTAAAAGATCGTTTAATTCAATTATTGCACCCCTTTTCCGTTCCCATCCCATCCACCGCTTTTGCACCTTGTTATACTGTCTCTCCCTGTGGAAATAGAAGAATATATCTTCCCCGTTTTTGGCATAACGCCTGTTTAATTCTGTTATGCCTTTAATTGCAATGTCGATTATTTTTTCGTCCTCCGGGAGGTTTTTTGACGCCGCATCCTTGAAATCACCAACCAGGGCAAAATAAACATTGTTTTCCCTGTTTGCGTGGTAATGTACTTCAAGCTGCTCCAGTAATTCCCTTACCCTTTTTTCATTGGGAAGGAGCGTTGGTACAATAACCATTGTACTACTCTCGCAGGGAATTCCTTCCTTAAGCTCAAGTTTTGGCAATATGGACGGGGAGCATATGCGGCTTACAATAAAATTCACAATTGCTATGCTTATTTCGCTTGCAGGAATTATTACCACTATAATCGTTAGCAAGATAATGATAAGTGCTTTAATTCTGCCGTATACATCAACCTTGTATGGAGAATATGCAGAATCTAAAGCACTCAAGCCGCCTTGAGCATTTAAGGTATCTAAAGCATGCATGGCATACAAGGTTAAAAGAAGAGTAATTGTCAGTGTTAACAACATAATTAAACCTAAATAAAACAAAGCCGGATGTTTTTTAATAACTTCCTCGGGGTGTTTTATTCCGACCGCCCTGCAGTTTATTTTCTTTAAGAGAGTATCCCTGCCCTTTCCTAAAATATAATAACCGATATGATTCCTGGGACTTCTCCGGCTGACAATTTCCCGGTTTTGGCTTTCCTGGCAAGAACCTTCTTGACAGTGGTTTCCCCCGCATTTCTCGTGTTCCTCCCACTCCTGTGCGCACTCCAATGCCTTGATTGATATAAGGCCTTCCGATACATTGCATATCCTGGCAAGCTTGCTTACTGAATTACGATAATGATTTTTGGACTTTGAATCCATTTTCATATATACATTTGCAGGGTCGCGCTTTAAAATTTCCTCCACGTAACTTAAGGATTCAAAAATTTCATTCCAATCTATTGATTGAACAAACTTAAGGCTTGTCAAGGAATTGCCGATAGATACCTGAAGGGCTGCCTGCACCTGGTGCTCAAAGGCTGCAACATTATCGGACTTTAATCCCTGGTCCGCAAGTTTTTCGTCAATGTATTTAATCACGGGCAATAGCATTTTCCCCTGCTTCTTCAGGATTTTCAAAATATGCTCGATAAAAGAAGAATAAATCTCTCCCCCATGTTTTCCATACTCGTTCAGGAACCACAGGATTTCCTCCTTGCCCTTATCCGGGTTGTTCTTGACTGTTTTGCTTGTTTCCTCGGCCCTGCGCCACTGCCTTATGGTATTAATCATCTTGGAACAAATTTGCCTTAGGTTTTCCATCAAGGCAATGCGTATCATTGCCGGCAGCGCCCAAAATTCTTCAGTTGATAATATTTTCTGGGTCTGGTAGGCTTCAATGAAGTTAATTATCGTATTCTCATCCAGCCGTCCATCTGTATGCGAAACAATTTCCAGGGCAATGGCAAATATCCTCGGGTAACCCCTCAAGTAGCCGTTCCTTAAAACCGGCAACCCGGGGAAGGTCCTCCAGTTAACACTTTGCTTTATATCCCTGAACTCCTCCTCGATAATATAAAAATTATCCAGGAGCCATTCCGCAGCCGGCGGTACCGGCAGGTTTTTCCTGACTTCATTGTTTAGAACCTTGTATGTCTGTGCAATAACGCGGTAATTGCCATCCATTCTCGAAAGCAACCATTTTAAAGCGCCTATTCTTCTTCCCACGATATGATTCCTGGCTATACCGATAGCATGGCTTTTTAGCTCATCCGGGCCAAGTATTGCATCACTAATCTCTACTTCCCTTCTCTTCCCCTTCCTGTCCAAAACAAGTACCAGGGCAAAAAGTATCGCTATTCCCGCCAGAACAACATATGTAGGCATAATCAATACATCCATCCCTACCATACCTTTTTAATTTTTTGCAGGCAGTTTCTTATACGCATGCCTGGTATATGCACGTTCATACATGCATTGCATGTCTTACATGCATGCCTTGTTTTAATAGTATTACCCAAAATGAAAAAATTCATTGGAATAAATTCATTGAATGAAAGTATTTGAGACGGGACAGTTTTTATTGATCGTGTTTTAAGAGATTGTGTTAAGAGTGCTATCTATTAAACTGACAGCCCTTCTGAAACCAAAATGCTTCTAATTGTCTTTCCGGTAGCTTGAATAAATTCTATAATCTCTTTAAAAGTAATATACTTTATAGTATGCCAATCTAATGTCTTGTTTTTGATTACAATCTTTTTCGTATTCCAGCTTAAATTTAGCATAGAGTGTCTCATTCCAGATAATGTCGGTCAAAATGTGGATTCCATACCCTAATAAAAAGCCATAATTAGATTTTGTCTTATGATGAACCATGGGCAGCGGCATTAAAATTCCTCCTCATGAGTACTGTATTAATCTGCCATTACAAGGTCTGCCAATTTCCTTGGCTGTGGGGTATACTTATTAGTGGTGACTACAAGATTAAAATTGTATTCCCGTCCGGATCTTTAACATAAAGTTCCTTACCGCCCCATACAGCAGTTTTTGGGGGATCAAGAGAAACACCTTTTTTATTTATGATCTTCATATGTTTTATAATGGTCATCACATTTAGATACAAAGCAAACTAAACCTTCATTTGCCTTGCCCCACTTGTTTTCATCCCAAATCCAAAAGACAGGCTCATCATTGTTATTTCCAAATGTCACACCATCATAATTTGTGCCCTCATTTAGCATATTTAGACCCAATACATCACGATAAAAAGAGCCAGCCGCTTTGGATCTTTTGATGAAATGTTCATGCCAAGGAATTTTGTAATCATTACTGTTCCTCCTATATCTTTTTATACTATTTACATAGTCCTATATATTCAATAGATTAAAAGAACAAATGCATTGTGCTGTCCTTTAACATGTCTTAAAATACTGCATTAACTATCAATCTGTCTCGCTCCTCGATTGAATTATCCTTTTTCTCTCGTAAATTTTATTCTTCTTGTTTGCCTATAGCATTTATAAAAGCATGAATTTTTTGTTCATCTGCATAACCAAGACTTGTCCATTCAATAACCATATAATAACATCATGCTCATTTTTTACACCTTCTACTTAATCATACGCCAAAAGTGTAAAAAAATGATACAGTTTGTAAAAATTGTTTCTTAAAAATTGTTTTTGAAATTAGCTTTTCTGTTCTTTAACTAACATGTCTACACATCCGTTAGCATTGCAAAAAGGATTATTAAAATGTAAAATATAGACTTGTAATGAATTAAGTTCAGGCTAATTAAGCCTAAGTGTCTATTATATGCTTACTATACATATTGGTTAGAGCATATAAAACAAGTATCACGTAAAATAAGTATAATGGAGGGAAAGCATGAAGAGCTACAGGAAAGAGTTGTGGTTTGAAACTAGAAAACGCAGGGAATTTATAAACATAACACCCCTGGTGGAGGAGTGCTTGAGGGAAAGCGGGATAAAAGAAGGCCTGCTTCTTTGTAATGCGATGCATATAACTGCAAGCGTTTTCATAAACGATGACGAAAGCGGGCTGCATAAAGATTTTGAAGCTTTCCTCGAAAAGCTGGCCCCGGAAAAGCCGTATGACCAGTATTATCATAATGGTTTCGAAGATAACGCGGATGCCCACCTGAAGCGCACAATAATGGGAAGGGAAGTTGTAGTTGCGGTAACCGGCGGAAAGCTGGATTTTGGCCCCTGGGAGCAAATATTTTACGGCGAATTTGACGGTAAAAGGAGAAAACGGGTGCTGGTAAAGATAATCGGGGAATAGAAAAAAAGATATAATGGAGATATTTATAACAAAATCAGCAACAGGAGAATTAACATGAATGACTATACAATAGTGAACCAAGTAATAATTCTATTTTTTCTTATGGCTGCAGGATTTGTTGCCAAGAAACGAGATATTATTGATAACAACACCATAAAAAAGCTGTCGGAAGTGCTTGTGCGCATAACCTTGCCCGCTATGATAATCTATTCATATAACAGGCAGTTTTCAAAAGAATTGCTTGCAAAGGGCGGGATAATGCTTGCGTATTCCTTGGCAATTCACCTGTTCGGGATATTTCTGGGCAGTGTCCTCTATCGTAAATACCCCAGGAATATCAAGGACGTGCTTAAATTCATCACCATATATTCAAATTGCGGGTACATGGGATTACCCGTACTGGAAGCATTATATGGACAGACCGGTGTTTTCCTTGGCTCAATATACGTAACAGTGTTTAACCTTTTTACCTGGACCAACGGCGTCATGATATTTACCGGTAAAGGGGATGTAAAATCAATAAAAAATGCCCTCCTATCTCCCGGGATAATTGCAATTTTCATAGGCCTGGCAATCTTTTTCTTCCCGGTAAAACTGCCTTACCCCGTACTAAAAACCCTGGAGATACTGGGGACAATGACAACACCGCTATCCATGCTTATCATTGGGGCACTCATTGCAAACACGGAATTTAAGAGTCTTTTTTCAGGTTCTTCTTTATACTATTCGACAGTAATAAGGCTTATCCTTTTGCCCCTGCTTACCCTGGCAGTTCTTAAGATTGCGGGAATTACCGATCATGTCCTGTTAGGCTCCTGCGTTGCAACCGCAGCCATGCCTGCTGCCGCCAACACAGCTGTATTCGCAGAAAGGTACGGCGGTGACTCGATTTTTGCCTCCAGGGTTGTAGCTTTTCAAACCCTGCTGTCAATGATTACAATTCCTGCTATCCTTATATTGGTTTAAGATACAGCAGCATTAAAACAGGCTTTTAACCCTAGTATCCCTGGTATGGGCTAAAAGCCTGCGCCAGGTATTATTTACCCGCACTTGGAAAAACCGCAATTCCTGCACACCACGCATCCGCCCTCGTGCTCCATTTTTTGCCCGCATTCAGGACAATATACCAGTTTCAACTCTTTCTCAGGGTCGGAGCCCTTGTACTTTGATAGGATTTGCAGCTCTTCCATGTTATTACCGCCATTGTTTTGCAGGTGCATTACCTTTTCAATTACCCTTCCTATAGCGTCAGGGCAGGACATTACCTTCAGATCCTTTTGCCTGATCGTCGTCGCGCACCTTATTCCCTTTAACTGCTCCACCAGCGACTTTACATCCAACCCCGCTCTCAGTGCAATTGATACAAGCCTGCTTGTGGCTTCCGATTGTGAAGGACATCCGCCGCCCCTTCCAAGGTTGGTAAATACTTCGCATATACCGTGTTCATCGTAATTTACCGTTATATAGAGATTGCCGCAGCCAATCCTTACTTTTTCGGTAAAGCCGGTGGTGATATCGGGCCTGGGTCTTGGAACAACATGGCTTATTCCCGGTTTACCCTGGGCATCCGTGCTTGCCCCGCTGTCAGCCATTTTCCCGGTTTCGTGTCTTTCTTTTCTTTCCATTTTCGTTCTTGCTTCAGCAGCCAACATATCTCCTCTCATCTCTTTTCTTTCTGCAACGCTTTCAATACATTCTCTTGCCTCGCTGCCTTTCCTTTCTTCCCTTGCCTCCTTTCCCTTCACGCTCCCGATATTCAACACCTGGCTGTCCCTGCTGCCGTCCCGGTAAATGGTAACCCCCTTGCAGCCGGTTTCATATGCAAGTTCGTATACCTTCCTGACATCTTCCCTTGTTGCATCATGCCTTAAGTTAACCGTTTTAGACACGGCGTTATCGGTATATTCCTGGAACGCTGCCTGCATCCTTACATGCCATTCGGGGTCAATATCATGGGATGTAACAAAAACCTTGCGGATATGCGCCGGGATTTCCTCGAAATCCTTTATTGACCCTTTCTTTGCTATTTGCTTCATCAATTCCTCGGAATAAAAATTATTCCTAATCGCAACTTCCTTGAATACCGGGTTAACCTCAACCAGTTCATCGTTATCCATTACGTTCCTTATATAGCATATTGCAAAAATAGGCTCTATCCCGCTGGACACCCCGGCTATAATGCTTAAGGTCCCGGTTGGGGCAATAGTGGTAGTGGTTGCATTTCTCAATTCTATGCCCTTATCCTTGTAAATACTTTTATCATAGAAAGGAAATATTCCCTTTTCCTCTGCCAGCTTTGCGGAAGCTCTCTTAGATTCATCCTGTATGAATTTCATAACTTCCCCGGCAAGTTCAATCGCCCTTTCCGAGTTATACGGTATATTCATCATGCAAAGCATGTCGGCCCATCCCATTATGCCAAGACCGATTTTCCGGGTGCCCCTGGCCATTCTTTCAATCTCCTGGAGGGGATACTTGTTGACATCTATTACGTTATCGAGAAAATGCACGGCCTTTCTAACGGTGTCTCTCAACTTGTCATAATCCACTTCATATACAGGTTCTCCGTTTTCTGCCTGGTTTTTCTTTAGCATCAAGGTTAGGTTAATAGAACCTAGGTTGCAGGCTTCAAAAGGAAGGAGAGGTTGCTCTCCGCAAGGATTGGTCGACTCGATCTCTCCCAGTTCAGGGGTGACATTATCCTTGTTCAGCCTGTCGAGGAATATAATCCCAGGTTCCCCGTTGTTCCAGGCATTATCAACTATCACGTTAAAAATCTCTCTTGCCCTTTCCTTTTCTACGGGCTCCTTCTTTCTCGGGTCAATCAAATCATATTCTTCATCGTTCATGACTGCTTTCATGAATTCTTCCGTTATGCCTACGCTTATGTTGAAATTTGTTATATCCTTGTTATCCTGCTTGCATGTTATAAACTCACGGATATCCGGGTGATCCACCCTTAGTATGCCCATGTTTGCGCCCCGCCTTGTCCCTCCTTGCTTTACAGCCTCGGTGGCGGCATTGAAAACCTTCATAAAACTTACAGGGCCGCTTGCAACTCCTCCCGTGGACTTTACCGATGAACCTTTCGGTCTCAGCTTTGAGAAGCTGAACCCGGTACCTCCGCCGCTTTTATGTATGAGCGCCGCATTTTTTATGGATTCAAAGATACCTTTCATGGTATCTTCAACGGGAAGGACAAAACATGCGCTAAGCTGCCCCAGGGGTCTTCCTGCATTCATCAAAGTGGGTGAATTGGGTAAAAATTCCAGGTTGTACATCATTTCAAAGAATTCGTCTTCAATTTCTTTTAATTTTGATGGGCTTACACGACCTGCATCCGCTTGGGCTATTGCCTTTGCTACTCTCCTGAACATGTCCTCAGGGCTTTCCAGGATTTTGCCGTTCTCATCCTTCGCAAGATACCTCTTTTCCAGTACCTTAATGGCATTCTCGGTAAGAGTCATAAGAATGTTTCCCCCTTATTAAAATTACTACATGTAGTGCTGATTAATGTTTTCCGGCACAATATATTGTATTTGTTTTTAGCTTGCATGTCAATAGGGGAAATTCGATTTTTTACGCAATTATTTTATTTTGGAACAGGTGTGTATGACAAAAGAGGTCGAAGTTTATAATGAGAAATATATCAGCAGATATATCCCTGTGCAAACATATCTTGTAATTATGTCCTTATGTAAACATGTAATAATGCTTAATATTATTATTATTATTATTTTAATGTTATTTATATTAATATTATATTAATAGCCTACGGCATACATGTAATCATCAATATAGTTGATGATCCTATCCTTGAGCAAGGTCTCCGGCTTGTTTTCCAAGAGCCCGTCCCTTATTTTATTGTACTGGATGGGCATATACTGGCTTACCAGGGTCAAAGGTATACCTGTTGAATTCAGGTTTTTTATTAGAATATCAATTGATTTTCTGACCTCCGGGTCGGGCAGGTAATACCTGCACCTGTCCGAGTAACTGTACTTCCTTGCAAATGCTATTTTCCGGCTATCCCCGTGGTAATGCTTCTCCCAGTTCTCCGGGTTTTTCAGCATGGCTTCATCCAGTGTTTCGATAAACCTTGAAAGCCGTACCCCCGGCACATCCCTGAAAAGCTCCTCTTCCATGTGGTTAAGCGCAAAAAGAGCTTCTCTCAATGCAAAGGTCAAGGCAGGTCCCACTTTTAATATGGCAATCCCATCCTCGACCATCTGTTTTAGCTTTTTTGGTGCCTGGTAATCTGTCGAATGGCCTTCAAAAACAATGCCGGGATACCGGGATAATGCCTTGCACAGTTCTTTTGCAGCCTCCCTGTCGTATTCATGAACCCCATCATCTCCAAACTCAACCCCCGGCTGCACCACTACCGCTATGACATTTTCCCATGCCTTTTCAAGCCCCAATTCCATAAAAGCTTTCCTGAATGTTTTTACGGTATTCTCAAAGTCTTCCGCCCTCGTAACCTGGACGCCCCCATCCTCTTCCTGCGCTCCTCCCGGGATCGGAACCTCACTGCCGATTACGTAGACAGGCGGCGTTGAACCGGGATGTCTATCCAAAAGATCCTTAAAAGCTTCTTCTGCAAACTTGCAGAGTCTTGCCCCTCTCCCTGCTATGATTTCCAAATCCAGGGGGGTTGACTTATCATCATCTCCCAGGTGCATGCTTGTATCTATATGTATTTTTGTAAACCCGCTCAAAACAAAAAGTCTTATGAGTTCATCGGCTTTTTTCATGGCTTCCCTGGAGTTTTCATTCTTCCATACCAGGGGACCCAGGTGATCACCGCCCAGGATTAATTTGTCCTGCGGGAAGCCTGTTTTTCTTGCAATGTCATGTATAAATTTACAGAAATCCGAAGGCTTCATGCCGGTATAGCCCCCGAACTTGTTTACTTGATTTGCGGTTGCTTCAACAAGCAAATAATTGTTGCCCTGCAGGGCGCTTTCCATGCATGCCTCAATAACATAACTGTTGGCGGTGCAGGCAGAGTAAATCCCTGCTCCCATTCCTCTCTTATTCATAGCAACTATGTCCTTCAAAGGGTGCTTCATATGTATTACCAGCCTTTCTGATAATCTTGCCTAAGTCCGATTTAACTTTCTTTATTTATCCTGTTAAAGCTCTATTTCCGCAATATAAGGCCTGTGGTCCGAGGTGGTTTCCGCTGGAACCATGGATGATAGCACCTTTATATTCCTTGATACAAAAATATAGTCTATCTTTATTTCCGGAGCATCGGACGGAAAGGTAAGCAATTTATCATTACCTGGGCCGGCACTCGGGCCTGCCGTATCCTTTAAAACTTCAAAAATCGGTACCAGCCTTTCGTCATCCGGTTCCATGTTCAAGTCCCCCATAAATATTAAAGGGCCTTTATCGGTTTTCATCAATTCCAGCGTCTTCTTCACCGCGTTAAGCTTTTCGCTGTTTGCAAGCCCGTAATGGCTGACATATACGTTCAGCCCGCCATTGACATCCAACCTTGCCTTCAGTATGCAGCGGGTTTCATAATATGCATCTTCATCCTTAACAGGCGGATCCTCGATCATGCGGGTTTCTGCATATATTATCGGAAACCTTGAAAGCAATGCATTGCCATAAGGGCCGCTATCAAAATCAATGGCCTTTGCAAAGTAATAATGGTAACCAAGCATTTCTGCAAGGGTCTGTTCCTGGCCGGTAAAAAACTGCTCCGCGTTGCCAAGCCCGCGAACTTCATTCAAACCCACAATATCAGGTCCATATTTTTGTATTACCCTGCCGGCATCACGTACATTTATTTTTTTATCATTGTTGAAATTGCGGCCTGAGCAAATATTGTAACTCATAATTTTCAATATCATGGGTATCCTCCTGTTTTTAAGCATTTTCCCATTCCATGGCATCTTTCCATCTTGCAGCGTTTTTCCATCTCGTAGCATCTTTCCATCCCATGGCGTCTTGCCATCTTTGATTATCCCTTATTAGCCGATGTAATATTTTGCCTTGTATTGGCATATTGGCAAATAATTAAAACTAAAGTATAATAGTATTTATCTTATTTAACCTGCAGATTATTAAACTTGGAGATATTTATATTTTAACACATACTAATGGTAAATCAACAAGCAGGACCGGCTGGATATTGCTTGGAAAACTGCTGCTTGATTTAAATAAAATTCAATTAACCGGGTGGAGGAATTATGTATTACGGCATGGGAAAAAACAAAAGAAAAAAAATATTAATCGTCACATTCATGATTTTAATTATAGCAATTCCCCTGGCAATTTATCTTTATTATAACGGAAGGAATCAGCGGGACAACCGGGATAACCTGGAAAATAACAGTGATAAAATAGCGTTGGAAGATTCCAATACAAAAGATTCCGGGGATGCCAACAGGGAAGATCCGGGCAATAATGCTCAAAACAGCGGGATTAACGGGGATAGCGGCAATCCCGGAAACACCGGGCCGGCAGGAAGTAATGGCAACCGGCAAGACAACAGCTCGGGGAATACCAACGCTGACAATACTGGTAATACCGGTACTGGCAATAATGAAAACAATTCTGCCGGACAAGCCCCTGGTACCGTATATGTTTCCCCGGTAAAAAAACCGGATGCCGTAAAAGCCCTCTACCTCACCGGATGGACAGCCGGGACCGCAAGCCGTCTTGATTTTTTTGTAAACCTCGCCAACAAAACTGAAATAAATTCATATGTATTAGATATAAAAGATGACGACGGGTACGTGGGATATGAATCCGGCATACCCGCTGTAAGGGAAATAAACGCCTGGAAACACAAGTACAACGCTGACAAGGTTATTAAAACCCTGCACGACAATAATATATATCTAATAGGGCGCTTGGTTTGCTTTAAAGACCCGGTGCTTTCATTAAAAAGGGCGGACCTTGCAGTAAAAAACAAGAATGGCGGCCTTTGGAGAGATAACAATGTTATGACCTGGCTGGATCCTTATAATCGCGATAGCTGGCCATATATTATCGAAATTGCAAAAGAGGCTGTTCAAAAAGGATTTGACGAGATACAGTTCGACTATATCCGCTTCCCAAATGACGGGGACAAAAGTGCAATGATCTTTAATTCCGGCGGCGAAGAAAAATACGAAGCAATTAATGAATTCCTGGCATATGCAAGGCGTGAGCTGCCTGATGTTCCCATATCCGCCGATGTTTTCGGAATAATCTGCGAAAGCCCCGAAGACACCGAGGATATTGGACAATACCTTGAGCTGATTGGAAAAGACATTGAATATATTTGCCCCATGGTTTACCCTTCCCATTATGCTAAAGGACAAGTTGTCAATAATGTTAAATTTCCGAAGCCTGATTTGGAACCATATGCGGTTGTATATAATTCCCTGGTAAAAGCTAAAAACAGGCTTACGCAGTTAGAGAATTATAAAGCAGGTATTAGGCCTTATCTTCAGGGTTTTACGGCAACATGGCTAAAACAGGGAAATTACCAGGCATATGGCCCAAAGCAAATTAGGGAACAAATTCAAGCCGTGTATGATGCAGGTTTAACAGAATGGATTATATGGGATCCATCCTGCAAGTATCCTGAAGAAGCATTTGAATTAGAAGAGGTTCTCGAAGCAGAAGAAAGCCTTGAGGTAGAAGAAGGGTCTATTCTGTAAAACAAAACCTGATAAAAATAAAAAATTCCGGCGGAGACCTACTTTCCCGGGACGTTTCTGTCCAAGTATCATCGGCGCTGAGAAGCTTAACTTCCGTGTTCGGGATGGGAACGGGTGTGGCCTTCTCGCTATTTCCACCGGAA
>JAAZDH010000363.1 GCA_012512865.1 Clostridiaceae bacterium
CGATAGGTAAGGCATTCAAATCATGTGCATGTACAATATCTGGTTTTAAAACTAAAGCTTTTCTATACATGCTATAAAAACATTCGAAATACTTTATTAACTGAACCGGTCTTTTCTTAGACCAACTACGAGTTTTTAAAGCAAAGCGATGTACAGTGAAATGACTATTTTCTTCATAGTTTTTCAACCCTTGCTCATGAAGTGCATATACATTTACATTGATAGATAGTTTGTCATTAATAGACTTACATTCTTTCATTACTCTCGATTCATTAACAAAGTTAGTTAGTACTATGTGTAGGGCTGTGTAAGACACTGCTAATTTCTCCTTTTACTTGACATTGAGCCATTCATAAAATCCCAATAACCGCAATCCATAAATTAAACTTCATTTCTTGCTGAAATACTCACAAATATCTTCCATTATATATATTCTTATGTTCGTCTCCAATAAGTTACCTTTGTTATCAAAAATACGTTTTTCAATATTAACTGTATCATTTGGATTGATTTCATCTATCGAATTCAAATACGCTACTATTACTGATTGTTGATCAAAATCAGGCAATATTAGCGGTAGTAAATTCACATATATATTAAACATGCTTTCTGTTTTTAGTTGAGTCCACCCGTAATTCGGTACGAATCTAAAACTCGGCTTTTGGTAATCTAAATCACCACTCATAAATCTTGAGAAGGCGAACGGCTCTTTACCCGTAATTATCTTATCTTCAAAAGTGTTTTTTAGCATATTAATATCATTACCGGTAAAAACAAGATCGCCAAAGCAATCCTTAAATTCTAAAATGAATTTCACGTTTATTCCAGCATGAGAGGTATCCTCATATAAACAATCTATTTGCGGTTCTTGCTCTGGAGTATTAATACTTAAACCATCTTGCTTAGTCCAGCCTTGGTATAAAAGTTCTGGCCAATAATGCCAAGCTAAGTATTGTCCATCTTTGTAAACAAATTCTGATTTGAATTTTTCAGCTAATTCTACGCATCTATCTTTGTATAGTTCATCATCCGTTGCTTTATATAATTCAATTAATACTAAACCATAAACGTTCTGCTGATTAAAAGGCATCCAGATACCATCCGCCCAGAAAGCAATGCCTTTCGGGAATATATACATATTTTCTTTGGTGTTATAGTAGGGCTCATAATACTTATGCATTTTCTTGGCATTTTCTACAATTCTATCTGCTAATCCAGCATCTTCTATCAAACCTTGGTTGACAGCTAATAACATCGGATAGATTATTTTTGCATCATCCACCATTAACGATATAGGAGTTTGTTTGTCTATTGAATACTTTTTACTTGCCCACAGAAAAGATGGATTGTATCTATCCTCTATTCCTATTTCGCCGTTGCTATTAACCATAATGTTCTCAACTACACTATTAATCTTGGTTTTTATTTGTTCGTCATTATTTAGGTTCCAAAGCTGTATTAAAGCTTCTAATCTATACGACTGGTTCCAAGATAGTCTTCCTAAAAAATTGTTACTGTTAGAAAAAGGTTCGTTTTCTTGATAATTAAACAGCATATAGTAAGCATTGAGCAACAATTTTGCATCTAAATCGCCACTTACGGTATCGATTGTAAAGTATTTATCAAAACATACTTCATCGAGTATCTCATCTTGTTTGGAATTCAACAAGGGTGTCAGATCGTCATTATATAGGTTGTATAAATATATATCCATGGACATGTTATTCGTATTAAAGGCCTGTAATAAGATGTTTTCGCTATTAATAAACTTCATTTTCTGAACATAAAATGGTATAAGCTTTCTTTTTAATGAATTCCTTTCTAGATCATAAATACAAATAAAACTCTTATCGTCATATAACCTTTCATAAATAAAAACTAAATTCTTTTCGTCAATTTCTAATATTTTATATAGTCCTTTAGCTTCAATAGTTCCGGCTATAATTTGTCCATTTAGTACAATGTATGATTCAGCAGTTGAATACTCATGCACCGCATATGCATAATCACCATTGTTATTAACAACTGGATTAAACTCAATATGGGCAGAATCTGTTAATCTCTCCTTTTCCCCGGATAGATTAATAAAAACCTGTGGCGTTCTTGACTTTTCCGCAATTGTATAAATTGAATTGTTTTGATTGGTGGAAGAATAGGACTCATAGTAAAGTAAATTTTGCCCACTTGTATAATAGTTACTGTCCTCTGCGAAATCCCTGCGGCTCAATCCAATTACTACACATACAATAATTATGAAAACAATACTAAACTTTATTAAGATTTTTCGTTGTGCTAGAGGCTGTTTCATGGAAATATTACCCTTTCCAAAATACATACTAAAAGCTACAATCCATCCCTTATACTTTAATCCTCGGAAAATAATATAATAATGCAGCAATTATAAGTATTACAAACAAACCTATAGGTATAAAAAACATACTAATACCAGTACTTGCCAAGTTTTTAAGGTCTAAAGCTAACCATACCATAACAGCTAGTCCTAACGAATTCAAAGGTCGCAAAGTAAAAATTTTATGAATTAACAATATTAACATTCCCACGTACATCGGTAACAGGATATTAAGCCATATACCGAAATTGACCCACAATTCTCCAAAGAACGCAGTAGGAGCACTCCCGACCACTCCCCCCCCGTTCACCTTCAACATAATTCATAACTTCGACTGTATATCTATATGGTTCCCAGGGCAATATCCCAGCTGGATTTGGGAACGTTCTTCCGCCAACAAAATCAGCCTTTTCCGGGAACATATCAATATACCAATACAGAGGTATTATCTGTCCTGTGGTAGCTCTTTGAATAGGATTAGCTACTGTCCCTAAATCAAATTGTGTGCCCATGAATGCTGAATACATAATACCAAGCAACAATAATAA
>JAAZDH010000364.1 GCA_012512865.1 Clostridiaceae bacterium
ATTTTATCCCGCCTATACAATGCCCGAGAGCAATGATTGGAGGGTTGAATCAAGTTCACACGTGACTGATGAGGGTATTACGGTGACGGATTATGTTATCCATACACCGGAAGGAGACTTAAAATACCAGGTTTGCAGCAACGCTTTTACATCTTGGTATTCCGAGCACATGATCAAGCGTGACGAGGATATATACCTTTACAAAAAGTATTGCCCGCCTTGGAAAATAAGGGCAAGGGAACTTGAGGAGATCTATGACCAGGTTGGTGACCACGGGATATTACGTTGCGGCATTCCCCAATACCAGGGGGGATGTTACCAGGCAGCCCAGGTAATGTACGGCACGGAGAACCTCATATATGCGTGCTATGACAAGCCGGATTTTGTCCATGAGTTTTTGCAGATCATCCTGGAGAAAAAACTGGAATATATATATACGCAGCTTAAAAACAAAAAGGTTGACCTGGTTGAAACGGGCGGGGGAGGAAGCAGCGATACCATTATTTCTCCTGCGCTCCACAAGGAATTCTGCGAACCTTATGATAAGAGAATTCACGATGCCTTGCACCATGTCGGGCACATCGCGGTTTACCACACCTGTGGTGGGATGATGAGTATTCTTGATAGCATATTAAACAATGGTTGTGATGCGTCGGAAACCTTGTCCCCGCCTGAAATCGGCGGGAATATCACGGGCGGCAGGATAGTGAAAGAAAAACTTGGAAGCAGGATAGCCCTTATCGGCGGCCTGGACCAGGTAAATGTCCTGACACATGGAGATGAGGCATTGATAAGAAAAACCGTACATTCATTATTTGAAACATATGGTAATAACGGCGGCTACATTATCAGCGCCTGCGACCACTTTTTTGAAGCCCCGGTCTCAAACCTTGTTGCTTTTGCAAATGCAGCGCGGGAATGTGTTTACTGATTAACCCCTCGGAAACCTTGATGTAAATTCAAATTTGCCGGTGCTGGATTTTTATTGTTCCCTGGCAATGGTTGAATACCCGGTAATGATCCGGTAATGATTAAGCACTTGGCAATGATTAGTTGTTTATAATCATGAAGAGTGTGGTATAGAATATTAACAGAAAACACATAGACGGAATGAAAAAGAGAAAAAAAGATAAGAAAAAAGAAAGGATGATGGGGTTTGTATAACTTGAAGGGAACAAGAACCGCGGAAAACTTGCTTAAGTCATTTGCAGGCGAATCTCAAGCACGCAACCGTTATACTTATTATGCTTCGGTAGCTGACAAGGAAGGCTACAAGCAGATCAGGAACATTTTCATTGAGACGGCGGATAATGAAAAGGAACATGCCAAGAGATTTTACAAGTTTCTCCTGGCAGGGTTCAAGGAAGAACTGCCCGTATCAATAAAAATCGAGGCGGATTATCCGGTAGCCCAGGGAACAACCCTTGACAACCTGAAAGCAGCAGCAAGTGGCGAAAAAGAAGAGTGGGACTTACTATATCCCAAATTTGCTGATATCGCGGATGAAGAGGGATTCCCGGAAATTGCAAATGTTTTCAGGATGGTAGCTGCTGCTGAAAGAAGGCATGAAATAAGGTTTTTAAAGCTTGCGGATAACATGGAAAACGGCAGGGTATTCAAGAGAGATGAGAAGGTTTTATGGAAATGCGGAAACTGCGGTTATGTACACGAGGGTAATGAAGCTCCCGTGGAATGCCCGGCGTGTGCCCATCCACAAGCATTCTTTGAGTTGTTCGTGGAAACATATTGAAGTGTCGACATGTGACACATGACACAGGTACGGGGTTAGTGTCACCAACATCCCCATGTCACAATGTCAGATGGTGTGACATTACCCCTGTCCCCGTGTCACGTTTAAGGGTATAAGAAATAATTATAAATTATATAAAAAATAAAAAAACAAAAATGCAAGATTAAAAATTAATCTTGCATTTTTGTTTTTTACCTATTGAACACATAAATTTTATGTGTTATAATAAGGAACACGGCCCGGCAGGTTATTAGCAGGCGAAAATGTGAAGTACAGGACCTTGGAAACAGCAAAACACTTGAATACCAGCGCATGCAACGACGTATGCCTTTTTTAAAATGAGGGACGAACTCAATGGAGAGTGCTGTTATATCCTCCCGGTTCGCCCTTTTTTTGTAATAATTTAAAAGGTATGCAAGGGCTGGATGGCGAAAAATGAAATATGCGAGAAGCTACATTGCAAAATTTATTTTTACTTGAAATGAGTACTGAAAAATTAAGAAAGCCAGTGGGAATG
>JAAZDH010000365.1 GCA_012512865.1 Clostridiaceae bacterium
GCAAATGTAACGGCATACCTTGGCTCCGGCCAGGATATTTACGTTTCTCAGAAAAACTTGTATGTAACAATGGGCACCTACACCCCGGCTGCAGGAGGAGGGGAAATGAAAGAAAAGACCCTGGTTTACAAGTTTGCCCTGGATGAAGGCAATGTAGTGTACCAGGGCAAGGGTGAAGTACCCGGCAGGTTGTTAAACCAGTTTTCCATGGACGAATCCGGAGATTATTTCAGGATAGCGACCACCACGGGACAGGCATGGAGAAACGATGAATTTACATCAAGGAACAACATCTATGTATTGGATGAAATGCTTGAAATAACGGGAAAGATTGAAGATATTGCCCCAGGGGAGCAGATCTACTCGGTCAGGTTCATGGGAAACAGGGCATACATGGTCACTTTCAAGACGACGGATCCCCTCTTTGTTATTGATTTAGCGGACCCTGCATCGCCAAAAATACTTGGAGCCCTGAAAATACCTGGCTACAGCGACTACCTGTATCCATACGATGAAAACCATATAATAGGATTTGGGAAGGATACTGTGGAAGTAAAAGGGCAGGCATATTACCTTGGAATGAAAATAGCCCTGTTCGATGTAACGGATGTTTCCAACCCGGTTCAAAAATTCTCCAAGATTATAGGAGACAGGGGCACCGAGTCGGAAGTCTTGAGAAACCACAAGGCCCTCCTATTTTCAAAAGAGAAAGGCATAATGGCTTTCCCCGTAACGGTGATGGAAGTAAAGGGAGAGAACAAGTTTAACAGTCCGGGAATCCCCGAATACGGGCAATTCACCTTTCAGGGAGCGTACGTGTACGAGGTGGATATTGAAAAGGGTTTTATTTTAAAGGGCAGGATAACCCACCTTTCAAACGAGGATTACTTGAAAGCAGGGCGTGATTGCTACGAGAATGACAAAAATATAAACAGGATTCTTTATATAAAGGATGTTTTATATACTTTGTCAAACAGCATGGTAAAGGCCAGCGGGCTGGCTGACCTGGAAGAGATAAACCAGGTTGTAATACCGGCCAATTAGGCTGTTCAATGAAAGAAACATGGCACAGGGCAAAAAACCGTATTCTACAATAAAAACGGCTTTTTGCCCTGTTTTTTCTTTTACGCCAGGGCTCATGCAACCTTGGAATTCTTTTACTTTTTAAAACCATCCCTGCGTTTAAGTTTATCAACTAATTTATCCACAGGGAAAAACGAAAATTAGAGTTATTCACAACTTTGCACACATTATCCACAAAAATCATATTCACAAAACGCTTGTTTTGTTGGAAAGCTGGGGACAACTTTACCGGTTAGTAGGTATATTTTACCAAATATTTGTCAAACGGGCAATTGTGCAACTGGGCGGACGGGCAATTAGTGATTGGGCAGATGGTTGATTATCAATTGGATTTGCTCCTTGCCAAACACGTAATAGTGTGGTACAAAATATAATAGCATGCCTGGCTGCCAGGTATAAAGGTGCTGACGGGAGGGATTTTTAATGGAATACAGGGTTTTCGCCGATGTATTGATTGCCCGTATTGACAAGGGGGAGGAAATCGTAGCGTCTATTAAAAATATATGCGCCAAGGAGAAAATACTCCTGGGGAAGATTAATGCCATTGGTGCGGTTAAAAAGGCGAGAATCGGGCTTTTTGAAACCGGGACAAAAAGGTATATTTCCACGGAATTAAACGGGGACTTCGAAATAGTGTCCCTGTCAGGCACTGTAACAGGGATGAATGGCGAGCCTTATCTTCACCTCCATGTTAACCTTGCCGATTCCAGCTTCAAGACTTACGGGGGTCATTTAAACGAAGCTTACGTAAGCGCAACGTGCGAATTAACGCTTCAAATAATTAAAGAGGGCTCTGTAGGTCGTAAGTTCAGCGAAGAAATAGGCTTAAACCTCATGGAGTTTTGATATTTGCTAATTTGCGGAAAAAGGCCGTTCATGAAGGTATGTATCGATGAGATGATGGAATTTTTGCTATTGACAAAGTATGGTTTCCATTTTATAA
>JAAZDH010000366.1 GCA_012512865.1 Clostridiaceae bacterium
AGGTTATAGCGAAGGATATTAAGAACGAAATATATGAGGCCCTTGATAAATTGGAGAAGGCCGTGGAAAAAACATTCGGGGATGAAAATAACCCGTTGCTTGTTTCGGTCCGTTCCGGCGCAAGGGTATCGATGCCGGGCATGATGGATACCATATTGAACCTTGGAATTAACGATACGGTGGTTGAAGGCCTGGCAAGGCTTACCGGGAACCCCAGGTTTGCATATGACAGTTACAGGAGATTTATCCAGATGTTCAGCGACGTTGTCATGGGAATAGAAAAGGATAAATTCGAAAAGATACTGGATGAAGTGAAAGAGAAGAGTAATGCCAGGTATGACGCGGATTTAACGGCAGATAACCTGAAGGAGGTTATCGGAAAGTACAAGGAGCTTTTCAAGGAGGAAAAAGGGTTTGATTTCCCGCAAGACCCGAAGGTCCAGCTGATGGAAGCTGTCAAGGCTGTTTTCCGCTCATGGGACAATCCAAGGGCAATAGTTTACAGGAGGCTTAATGACATTCCCTCTGATTGGGGTACGGCTGTAAACGTGCAGGAAATGGTTTTCGGGAACATGGGCAATGATTCCGGGACGGGAGTTGCTTTTACCAGGAACCCGGCCACGGGGGAAAAAAAGCTTTACGGCGAATTCCTCATGAACGCCCAGGGTGAAGATGTGGTTGCAGGTATCAGGACCCCCGAGCCGATAGACCTTTTAAAAGAAATTAACCCTGCAGTATACGACCAGTTTACGAAGATTGCCGATTTGCTGGAGAAGCATTACAAGGATATGCAGGACATGGAGTTTACCATTGAAAGGGGCAAGCTTTACATGCTGCAGACCAGGAACGGGAAGAGAACTGCAGCGGCCGCGTTGAGGATTGCTGTGGATTTGGTGAACGAGGGAATGATAACGAAGGAAGAAGCATTGATGAAGGTGGATCCAAAGCAGCTCGATGTTGTTTTGCATCCCAATTTTGAGCCTGGAGCGCTGAAAAAAGCCGTGCCGATTGCCAAGGGGCTGCCTGCATCCCCGGGGGCGGTAACGGGAAAGATATATTTTTCTGCCGATGGTGCAGTAAATGCATATAATAGCGGGGAAAAACAAGTTTTGCTTGTACGCATTGAGACCTCGCCCGAGGATATCGAGGGGATGAACGTGGCACAGGGAATTCTTACGGGCCGTGGAGGCATGACATCCCATGCGGCCGTTGTTGCCAGGGGCATGGGTAAGTGCTGCATAGCAGGCTGCAGCGACATAAAAATTAATACCGGGGATAAGTATTTCGTAGACTCCAAGGGGAATAAATATGCAGAAGGGGACTGGATATCCCTTGATGGTTCCACGGGGAATGTTTATGCCGGAAAGCTTCCCACGGTTGAACCGGAATTGACGGGAGATTTTGCCACAATCATGGAATGGGCTGATAATACCAGGAAGATGAAAATAAGAACCAATGCGGATACGCCCAGGGACTCTGCACAAGCTCTTAAATTCGGTGCGGAAGGGATCGGGCTTTGCCGTACCGAGCACATGTTTTTTGAATCAGACAGGATTTTCATATTCAGGCAGATGATCCTGGCAGAAAGCGCAGAGCAGAGAAAAAATGCCCTGGATAAGCTGTTGCCATTGCAGAGGGAGGACTTCGAGGGGATATTCGAAGTTATGAAAGGATATCCTGTGACAATTAGGTTACTGGATCCCCCGCTTCATGAGTTCCTGCCCGAAAAAGAAGAAGATATAGAATTGCTGGCAAAGGAACTGTGTGTATGCTGCGATGAGCTGAAGACGACAATAAGGAAGCAGCAGGAGATCAACCCCATGATGGGCTTAAGAGGCTGCCGCCTGGCTGTTGTGTACCCCGAAATTGCTGAAATGCAGACAAGGGCAATTATCGAGGCTGCAATTAATGTCAAGAAAAAGGGCATAGACGTGGTGCCGGAAATAATGGTGCCGTTGGTGTGCGAGGCAAAGGAATTCAAGTTTGTAAAAGATATTATTACTAGTACTTCTGATAAAATAATAGAGGAATCAGGCGTTGAGTTGAATTACCTGGTAGGCACAATGATGGAGATACCCAGGGCTGCGCTAACCGCCGACGAAATTGCCGAAGAAGCGGAATTCTTCTCTTTCGGTACGAATGATCTTACGCAGATGACATACGGCTTGAGCCGCGACGACGCGGGAAGGATCCTGGAGGAGTACTATACCAAGAAGATTTTCGAGTTTGACCCAACGGCAAGATTGGATAGGACAGGTGTTGGAAAACTGGTGAAAATGGGGGCCGAACTGGGCAGAAGCAAGAGGCCCGGTATAAAACTGGGCGTATGCGGTGAACACGGTGGAGATCCATCCTCGATAGAGTTTTTCCATGAGCTGGGATTGGATTACGTGTCATGCTCGCCTTACAGGGTCCCAATAGCAAGGCTGGCAGCGGCACAGGCTGCAATAAGAGATAAGGCAAGGTGATTAGGCCGGATAGGCCGGATAAATGTAGGGATAAATGCAAA
>JAAZDH010000367.1 GCA_012512865.1 Clostridiaceae bacterium
CGCAACGGCTGAGCCAATAATACCGCTGCCAATAATGATGACATCTTGCATAATCATTACTCCCTTTCTTCTAAAAATACAAAAAAAGTCACAAATAAATGCAAATGATAACATTTATTTACCATTTGGATTTCTATTGTGACTCTACAACTCTCTACAATAATGATATGCAATTATCAATGACTTTTTTCTTGCCTATATAATAGCATAAATGAAAACGTTTGTCAAGAAGCCTTTATTATAAAAAGGAGAACCAAAGTTCTCCTCAGACTGTTGACAAAACCAACTTTATATCGAAACAAAACAATAAAAAGCTGCCGTTTTCTAAGCGATTCGAAACTTGGCAGCTTTTTTGCTTTCATTACAAAGGGTATTCCTATGAATACTCTGCTTTATGCCCTTTTGGTCTTCCACTTATCTACCAAGAGGGCTAATTTTTTGATATTATAGCATGCATAAAGAAGGTATCGATAGTTTATGTTTTTTTGAAGTCCTCGATACCTCGTATATCGTAAACCATGATATTCCTTTGCTTCCGCAAACATCCTTTCTATTGATACCTTACGCAACTTGTAAGTATTCTTTCCAAAGTCACTTAATCTTAATTTTTTTTGTTGACTCTAAAAAGTCACTATAGATGTGTCTGGTAATGGTTTTAGAACTCGCGTTTTTAACACACTCTTTAAAGAAAGGACAACTCTTGCATTCATGCTTTGGAATTCTATATTGGAAATAACCTTTTCTATCGATGTTCGACCGATAAAGAAGTTTATTGTTTGGACAAAGAAAAGCATCAATCTCCGGTTGATATTCAAAACTACTTTTACTAAAACTTGCTCTTTTACCTCTTGGTCTTACATAAGGAACTAGCAATTTAATCCCATATTTTTGAGTTGTTTTCGCAATCAACCCTGTAGCAAAAGCTGCATCTCCACAAATGACTTCAGGATTATACTTTATAACAACTTCTTCAAAAAAAGGCAAGAACGCTTTTGAATCATGCATATTGACAGGATTAACATGTAAACCTAAATTCCATCCGTTTTTATCGCAACAACACATATCAACATAAGCAAGCTGTCTTTCATGCTCACCTTTAATAAACATTCCACAATCTCGATCAGTAGTGCTGACGGTTACTGTTTTAGTATTACTTTCAATGATTTCACCGGTTTCTTCATTGACGGTAAACCCTGAACCATCAGAATCATCATCGTAGAATTATCTTCCCATTTCTTTTCGATATTCATTAATTTCTTCTTCCATAGCTTTTTGATATTTATCAGCTATCACTTTAACTTGTTTCTTTATAATTTTATGTTTGTTGGCACTTGCTTTAACATGTGTGCCGTCAACAAAAATTACCGATGTATCAACAAGATTCATTTCTAAAAGTTTAGTAATAACGGTAGAAAATATATTTTCAAAAACATTTGTGTTTTTAAATCTTCTGATATAGTTTTGAGAGAAAGTAGAGTAATTAGGAACAGTATCAGTAATCGAAAGCCCTAAGAACCATCTATAAGCCATATTAACTTTAATTTCTTCGATTGTTGCCCTGACGCTATTCTTACCATAAAAGTAGTTAAGAAAAATAATTTTAAAAAGAATAACAGGATCAATACAAGGTCTACCTTTTTTTTCGGAAGAATATTCTTTTGTATATTTATGAATAAAACTAAAATCAATTACATTTTCAATTTTCCTTAATAAATGTTCTTCAGGGACTATTTGCTCTAAGCAAACAAACTCAATTTGATTACGATCTTTATAAATGTTATTATTAGACTTTTTGAAAAACATAATAAACCCTCTACCATTTATATTTATACAAGTATTATATAATATAAAACAATAAAAGTCAATATTATAATCAATACAAATAAAAAAGCTGCTGACTTTGTCAACAGCCTGAGACTATTGAATAATCAATAGTCTAAGAGTTAAAGTTATCTCGGTTTTCCCATAATTGTTCATTGCTTGTAGAACAAGCAATTGCTCCGCTACTTAAAATTTCCTTCACTTGTTTTTCAGTTGTAA
>JAAZDH010000368.1 GCA_012512865.1 Clostridiaceae bacterium
AAATGCCAGGCTTGGCCAGGAAGAGTTAAACGAGATGCTTTTAAAATTATATAATGTATTTGAAAAAAACGGCGACTCGTTCAATAAAAGCCTTGAGAAATACTTAACCTTTAATCCGTTGGATTTTGGCAGTGAATTAAAGAAGTCAGAAGATAGAATCTCCAAGTGGATAAGCGACAATGGCATTAAGATTGATAAGAGTACGCCCGTTACCCCGGAGAAATTATTCAAGGCATTGTGTGAGATATATAATGTTGACGGGAATTATACCGATGAAGAAGCGTACAAAATCATTACAATGAGATACGAGGTAAGGGGTTTTACTTCTTATGAACCGGTCCTGCTGGCAAGGGATGTATCGGTGGAGACCATGGCGGAAATAGAGGAAAGGCACCACGTATTTAAGGGGGTAACGACAGAAGTTGAATACCTGAGGGAGTACAAAAATGCCGACTTGGCATGCCATGTGATCGGATATATAAGGGGCATAGATGCGGAGACCTATGCAAAGCTTAAAAACGAGGGGTACGGAATTAATGATTTGATTGGGAAATCCGGCATAGAACTTGCAGCCGAAAAAGAGTTGAGGGGAAAACCTGGGAAAATGAAGATTGAAGTAGATATAAGGGGGCGTACAACAAAAGTAATAGAAGAAATACCTGCCATACCGGGAAATAATGTTGTTCTTACGATAGACATGGACTTTCAAAAGATAGCAACTGAAGTTCTTGAAAGAAGAATAAAAGAAATAAGGGAACTGGACGGGTCGTACCATTACCATGATGCCTCTGCCGGGGCGGTGGTTGCAATAGATGTAAACAACGGGGGAATTCTTGCCATGGCAAGCTACCCTGGATATAACCCATCGATTTTCCTTGCAGGACCTGAGGATAAAGAAGCCCAGCAGGCAATAAGGGACTTAAGCGACCCGGCAAAAGCGGGAATTACTTCTGAACTTAACAGGGCAATATCCGGGAGATATGCACCGGGCTCCACCTTTAAGCCGCTTGTCGCCATTGCCGCACTTGAAGAGGGCGTGATCGGCCCTCAAACCACCATATTAGACAGGGGTTATGTATATTATGATGACTTGAGATTTACATGCATGGATTGGAGAAATGGATACGGATCTCACGGGTATATTACATTAAGCAGGGCTTTGGCCGTTTCATGCAATGTATTTTTCCACGAGGTCGGGGTAATGACGGGAATAGATAATATTGACAAGTGGGCAAAGCTTTTTGGACTGGGGGAGAAGACAGGCATTGAAATCCCCGGGGAAGAGAAGGGAATACGTTCAAACAAGGAATATAAAAAGCAGATTTCACCCTATGTCTGGGGCAAGGCCGATACGGCTTCTTCCTCGATAGGGCAGCTTTACCACGCATACACCCCGCTGCAGCTTGCAAATTATGTGGCGGCTATTGCTAATGGTGGCAAGAAGTATAAGCCTCACCTGATAAAATATATAACCGATCATAATGGAAAGCTGGTTAAAGAAACTGAAATAGAATACGAACAAATACCTTTGAAAAATGAAACCATTGAAGCTGTGAAAGCGGGCATGATTGCCGTCGCCAATTCAATAGACGGAACAGCTGTTAACATATTCAGGGATTTGCCATATAAAGTCGGGGCTAAAACGGGTACTGCCGAGGCATACAAGGAAGGCAGCTCAAATAATGGGGTGTTCATCTGCTATGCACCGGCTGAACTGGGTAAAACCCCTGAGATAGCAGTTGCTGTAGTCATCGAGCACGGTGTATACGGCATGTATGCAGCTCCTATCGCCAGGGAGATAATCACGGAGTACTTTAACAAGAAAAGCGAGCAAAATAAAGGGATAATGAATTCCGTCCCAGGAGTGCCTGTTTTTACACCGTAGTCTCTTAAAACTACCTGCCTAAACCATGCAGGTAACCGTGTATATTGCAGTATTCTCCCGCAGGATGCTCGTATATCCAATCCAGGGGATATGGATCTGTTGGATTTACGGGCATGAAAGGCACCGGCCTTTGTATGAATACTTGTTCCACGACCGATCCGGCAGGGCAGTTTTCCCCTGCAAGGAGACTTCGGCCCCATATATCCTTTGCCTCCGTGCATACCTTTGCCAAGACATGCACATCGCATTCTTCCGTGGGTTCGGTACCCTTAATGAAATACTCGTCAAAAGCAGCGCTGCCCCTCGGGTCATGCTCGCACAATTCGGTTGCAAGTTTTCCTGAATAAACGCAAATCCTTTTGCTTACTATGTTTTCCGGCATGGGGAAGTCTATGGATTCCTTATACTGGTGTATTTTTTGCATTACCGCATTCCATATTAGCGCAGCAGGGTTTTCATTGTTTGGCACGCCTTCCACGGGGGTAGGCCTGTCGTAACCATACCACACAGCGCCTACATAGTAAGGAGAATAGCCGACAAACCACCTGTCCTTGTCGTCGTCGGTAGTTCCTGTTTTACCGGCCGTGGGTATAATCTGGTTTCTTGAATTTGTTATTGTCCCCAACCTTGCCGCAGTGCCGCCCAATTCTCCCGGTCTCCTGCTGGGCCTGCACACATCTTTCATCATATCGGTCATTATAAAGGCGGTTTCCTCGTCATATACCACGTTAAACGCCGGCTTCTTTTCAAGGATTACATTACCGTTTAAATCCGTCACCCTCGTGTAGGAGACAGGTTCATAGTATACTCCCCTGTTTGCAAAAGGTACATATGCAGCGGCCATTAGCAGGGGGCTGACTCCCTTTTCAAGGCCACCCAGCGCTATTGACAGGTTCCTTTGATTGCGGTCAATCCCTGCCTTCCTGAGATAATCAAGGGGGATGTTGGGGTTGCCAAATTGCAGGTAAATTCTTGCAGCAACAACATTAACCGAGCGCTTTATAGCATAACGAACGGTCATCAAGCCTTCATAAGCATTTGTGTAATTCTCGGGGTATCTTGGCTTATCTTCCCCTAAAAAGTATACGGGAGCATCATCATATACCGATGCGGCAGTTATCATACGCCGGTCAACGGCAGGAGCGTACACTGCCAAGGGTTTAAAACTTGAGCCTGCAGGCCTTTCTATGGATGTTGCCCTGTTTAGAATGTTGCTTGCGGTTTTCTCGCCGTAGCCTCCCCTGATGGCTAATATATGCCCGTTTGACGGGTCAATTATAACCATTCCTGCCTGGGGCTGCTGGGTTACCTTTGGGTTTTCATGAAAATAACTGTCATCCATGAAAACACTGTCCATTACTTCCTGGATTTCAGGATCCATTGTTGATTCTATTTTTATGCCGTTGCTGTATATGGTAAGAAGGGCCATTTGCTCTGACATGCCCTTTTGCTCCATAAGGTCTTTCTTGATCTCGCTTACCAGGTAATCAACAAAGTAGCTTTGCACCGGGACGGTTCTTTCTGCATCACCTATTTCGGCAAATTGCAATTCTTCGTTTATGGCTTCATCATACTCGTCCTGGTTGATCCAGCCCAACTCCAGCATCTTGCGCAACACCAGTTGCTCTCTTTCAATTGACCTTTTTCTGCCTTCCTCGGTAAAGGGATTATACACCGAGGGAAGATTTGTTATTCCTGCAAGAAGTGCGCATTCCGCCAGTGAAAGCTCACTTACATCCTTGTTGAAATACATCTTGGATGCGGATTGGACCCCGTAACAACCATTTCCCATGTATATAACATTCATATAAAGCTCCAATACTTGCCATTTCTCAAGACGCCTTTCGAGTTGTATGGCAAGCCACTGCTCCTGTATTTTCCTTTCAAGGCGCCTTTCCGTGCGTCCCGTGATGTTTCTAACGACCTGCTGTGTAATGGTACTTCCTCCATGGGTAGGGTTGCCCTTGTTTTTTATAAACTCGTATAGCATGCTGCCTATTCGTCTCAAGTCTACCCCGAAATGCTTGAAAAAGCGTTCATCTTCAATGGAAACAAGGGCTTGCCAGAGATATCCCGGGACATCCTTGTAAAATACCGTTTCCCTGTTTATATTTTCGGTACCGGTAAATCTTGCTATTATGTTTCCTTTAGAATCGTAGACATAAGAGGTTTCGCCCCTGATTTTCAATTGTTCTTCCGTTAAAGGCTCGGCAGTCCTTATGTATCCGATTATCGCCCCGCCAAGGAGTCCTGCGCCGGCACAGCATACCGCTACAACTAATAGTATGACGATTTTCAATACCGTAAGAAAAAATTTGCCGACTTTTGCAAACCTGATACGCGGCAGTTTTTTAAAAGCTCTTGAAATATTGCTTAATGCGTTTTCTAGTCCTTCATTTATTGCACTGATTTTTTTTGCCAGGTTATTCGCGCTTCTTCTTTTTCCAGCCACTCTTGATACAGCTGTTCTTTTTCGAATCATGACTTCCTCCTGCAAATTAACCTCCTGCTATTTTTGTTGCATGTTTCCCTGCATGGTTTCTTGTATAGCTGACAGCATCCTTTTTTACGACTTTCCTTTCATATCAAGGTACTGCATAATTTTCCTGCAATCTAAATTATACCACAAAATACTGGTGCACAGTAAAAAAATATGAACAATACCATTACAAATTATTGACAATAATCAATTACAATAGTCTTTAGAAATAATAGGGCAATTTGTGTCATTCGTCAAGCCAGCCGGGCTAAAATGTGTCAAGCCGCAGGTCAAGCTGGGCCAAGCCGGGCCAGGCTGGAGCCTGT
>JAAZDH010000045.1 GCA_012512865.1 Clostridiaceae bacterium
CTATAAAATACTAGGTGTTGATAAAAATGCAAGCCAGGATGTAATAAAAAAAGCTTACAGGAGATTGGCCAAGCAATATCACCCGGATGCCAATCCCGGTGATAAGAAAGCGGAGGAAAAATTCAAGGAGGTAAATGAGGCGTACGAAGTGCTGGGGGATGAGAAGAAGAGAAAGAAGTATGATGCCCTGGGCCAGGGATTCAATTTCCAGCATGGGTACAACTTTGATCCGTCTGATTTTGGATTTGGGAAGAATATAAGGTATGAGTACCGCACGGGTACAAATAGTGATTTTAGTGATTTTTTCAACATGTTTTTTGGCCCCGATGCATTTGATTTAAGCGATATACTGGGAAGTTTCAGCAAGAGGACCGGTTTTGCCAGAAACTTTCCGGTTGACGGGGATGATATAGAGACCAATATTACAATAACCCCTGAAGAAGGTTTTAAAGGCCTTGAAAAAAGGATAGTGCTGAAGACAAATGGAACAGAAAAGACAATTGCCTTTAAAATCCCTGCAGGAATTAGGCAAGGTGAAAAAATAAAACTTACAGGCCAGGGGAATAAGGGCAAAAATGGCGGAAAAAATGGAGATTTGTACTTAGTTGCAAACTTCCAGGAAGACGGGAGATTCCAGGTAGAAGGTATGGACCTTGTATCGACCATCGATTTGTATCCATGGGATGCGGCATTGGGGACACACACTTACTTTGACACAATAGACGGGAAAATTTACATTAAAGTGCCGTCGGGGGTTCAAAGTGGCAATACGGTAAGGATAAACGGAAAAGGATACAGGGACCGGAAAGGTGCAAGGGGTGACCTGCTGCTTAAAGTAAGGATTGTAAACCCTGCGGTTTTAACACCCGAGGAAAAGGAACTTTACAAGAAACTTAGAGATATTAATAAAAACAAGACAAGTTAATAGTTCATAAACATAGTTCATAAAAAAGGCAAACAAATAGTTTAAAACAAGGCAAATTAATGGTTTTACAAGGGAGGTAGATGAAACCATGAATATAGATAAATTCACGGAAAAGGGACAACAGGTTCTTGCAGCATCAAGGGAAGCTGCATTGAGGTACGGCCATCAGCAAGTGGACGGGGAACATGTCCACTTTGCCTTGTTAACCCAGGAAGATGGAATTATACCCAAGTTAATTGAGATAATGGGGGAAAACATCTCGTTAATTTTAGATGACGTTCAAAAAGAGATGGAGAAGATACCGAGGGTCTTGGGCAACCCGGTTTCAGATGTTTATGCAACCCGCAGGTTCAGCGAAATTATTATGCATGCCGGTGACGAGGCACAAAAATTTAAAGACGAATACATTGGTGTTGAGCACATTTACCTTGCATTGTTGAGGGAAAGGAACACCCCGTCGGAGAGGATTTTTAGGAGATATAATATAAACAGGGAACGTTTTCTTTCAGCTCTAAATAAAATAAGGAGCAGCCAGCGCATTATTTCAAGGAATCCTGAAGAAACATACGAGGCATTGCAAAAATATGGGAGAGACCTGGTGGAACTTGCGAAAAAAGGCAAGCTGGACCCTGTTATTGGAAGGGACGCGGAAATAAGGCGCGTTATCAGGATACTATCCAGGAGGACCAAGAACAACCCTGTATTAATTGGAGAGCCAGGTGTTGGTAAAACTGCCGTGGTGGAAGGGTTGGCACAGCGCATCCTGAAGGGTGATGTGCCTGAAGGGCTTAAAAACAAGAGGATATTTGCCCTGGACATGGGTGCCTTGATTGCGGGGGCAAAGTACAGGGGAGAATTTGAAGAGCGCCTGAAGGCGGTGCTTAGTGAAATACAATCCTCTCAAGGTGAGATCATATTGTTTATCGATGAGCTTCACAACATTGTCGGGGCTGGCAAGGCCGAGGGGGCAATGGACGCAGGCAATATATTAAAGCCGATGCTTGCAAGGGGAGAACTGCACTGCATAGGTGCCACAACCCTCGATGAATACCGCAAGTACATCGAGAAGGACGCGGCGCTGGAGAGAAGATTCCAGCCTGTAATGGTTGACCAGCCCTCGGTGGAGGATACGATATCGATTTTAAGGGGGTTGAAGGAACGATTTGAAATACATCACGGGGTGAGGATTGCCGACAATGCAATAATTGCAGCAGCTGTACTTTCAAATAAGTATATAAGCGACCGGTTTTTGCCTGACAAGGCAATTGACTTGATGGACGAGGCAGCGGCAATGATAAGGACCGAGATAGACAGCATGCCGGCGGAGCTCGATGAAATAAGCAGGAAAATAATGCAGCTTGAGATTGAACAACAGGCACTGAAAAAAGAAAATGACAACAGGTCCAGGGAAAGGCTTGAAGCATTGGAAAAAGAATTGGTGGAGTTAAGGGAAGAAGCAGACAGGATGAAGGCACAATGGCAGATGGAAAAAGAGAACATAGAAAGAATCAAGGAATTAAAGCAACAGGTGGAAGACGTAAAAAGGCAGATAGAAGAGGCTGAAAGGCGCTATGACCTGGATGAGCTGGCAGTTCTGAAACATGGAAAGCTGCCGGAGTTGCAAAGAAAATTGGAGGAGGAAAAGAAAAAGCAGGAGTTTTACGGTGAAAAACAGCTATTAAAAGAAGAAGTGACAGAAGATGAAATTGCCGAAATTGTCTCAAAATGGACTGGAATACCTGTAACCAAGTTAATAGAGAATGAAAGGGATAAGCTCATTAACCTAAGCGAAATCCTTCATAGGAGGGTGATAGGGCAGGATGAAGCTGTAAGTGCAGTAGCCGATGCGGTTTTAAGGGCAAGGTCGGGGTTAAAAGACCCGAGAAAACCCGCAGGCTCGTTTATATTTCTCGGCCCCACGGGAGTAGGTAAGACCGAGTTGGCCAAGACTTTGTCTGAAGCACTATTTGACACCGAAGAAAACATGGTCAGGATAGACATGAGCGAATACATGGAGAAGCATGCCGTGGCAAGGCTGATTGGTGCACCACCCGGCTACGTGGGTTACGAGGAGGGCGGCCA
>JAAZDH010000369.1 GCA_012512865.1 Clostridiaceae bacterium
ATATGAACCCGGATGAAGCAATTGAAAATAAGTTCAATAGATTATAAAATAATAGCAGTGATGGTAATTGTAACAGCAGTTACGATTTACCTTCAGTACATGTAAAAACGAGTACACTGATATTAACGTGGAAGGAGCGGATATCATGTATTATATTGGAATCGACCTTGGAGGGACAAACATAGCAGCAGGCATAACGGATGAAAATGGCAATATTATATGCAAGGATAGCGTCCCCACGGGCAGGGAGAGGGAATACGGGGATATAATTAAAGATATGGCAATGCTTTCACTGGCACTTGTAAAAAAGTCACAAATAGCCATGGAAGATATCAAGGGCATAGGTATTGGGGCACCGGGCACACCGGATACCAGGAATGGCATACTGCTGTATGCAAACAATTTGAAATTCAAGAATGTTCCCATGAGGACGGAAATGCAGAAATATATTGATTTGCCGGTTTTTATCGAGAATGATGCAAATTGTGCGGCATTGGCCGAAAGTGTTGCAGGTGCTGCAAGTGACGTGGAAAACTCGATTACAATAACCCTTGGGACCGGCATCGGCGGAGGCATTGTCATTGGCAGGAAGGTTTACTCGGGCTTTAATGGTGCGGCTGCCGAAGTCGGGCACATTTCAATAGTAATGGACGGTAAGCAATGTACTTGCGGAAGAAAGGGATGCTGGGAAGCATACGGGTCCGCGGAAGCGTTAATTGAACAAGCCAGGGAGGCGGCAAAGGAAAATCCCTGTTCCCTGGTAAACGAGCTGGTGGATGGAGATTTGAGCAAGGTCAACGCAAAGATCCCCTTTGATGCGGCAAGGCATGGGGATGAAACAGCAAAGAAGGTGGTTGACAGGTACATAAGGTACGTGGCTGAAGGCTTGACAAACCTGATAAACGTATTTACCCCCCAGGTGGTGGTGATCGGCGGGGGCATCAGCAAGGAGGGGGAATACCTGTTGAAACCTTTGCGGGAGCACATATACAGGGATGTTTATGCGAAAGACGTGCCCCAGACGGAATTGAGGATTGCAAAACTGGGAAATGATGCAGGGATTGTGGGAGCTGCAATGCTGGGAGCTAATACTACCGGGAGTTGAAAACCTTGGACGGCTTGGACAATTTTTGCCCCATCCCCATGCATAATATGCGTAATATTAAGCTTACGATTGAATACGACGGGACCAGGTATAATGGATGGCAAAGCCAACCCGGCGGGCTTACCATCCAGGACATGCTCGAAGCTGCAATTTACAAGTTGACGAATGAAAAGGCAAAAGTTACCGGCGCGGGGAGGACTGATGCAGGAGTACATGCATACGGGCAGGTTGCAAATTTCTACACCGCATCGTCCATCCCGGCGGGGAAATTTTCATTTGCATTAAATACCATGCTGCCCGGTGATATAGTTGTAACCAAATCCGAGGAAGTAAGCCTGGATTTTCACGCCAGGTTTTCTGCCAAAGGAAAAAAATACGAATACTTGATATATAATTCGATCCATCCGCCCGCGTTGCTGAAAGACAGGGCATGGCATGTTTTTTACAACCTTGATGTTGAAGCCATGAATGAAGCCGCACTGCATCTTGCGGGTACCCATGATTTTGCAGGTTTTGCTGCCAGGGACCCAAGCAGGCCGGGTTTAAATACTATTCGTACAATCCGGGAAGTATCAGTTGAACGCATAAGTAACATTATTAGAATCAGTATTTCGGGAGACGGGTTCTTGTACAACATGGCCAGGATAATAACCGGCACCCTTGTGGACATAGGCAGGGGCAAGATGGAAGCAGGCAGGATTAAAAGCATTATTGATAAACGGGACAGGAAATTGGCAGGCATGACAGCCCCTCCCCAGGGTTTGTACCTGGTGGAAGTGTATTATTAAGTGAAAATGTGAAATGAAAAACGATTATGCGGAAGAATAACGGATGCTATGGTTATAAAATTGAGTAAATAAGAGATAATTTATAAAAATAGCATTTTATACTTGACACGAGGAGCTCACCTGTATTACAATGTTAAAGTGCTCCAGACGAAGCCAAAATAACGTATTATAAAAATCAATAATTGTGATCGTGTTGCAAAAATAATAATTGCAATAATAGTGAGCTCAAGGAGGTTAATAGTTGGATGAAAACATATATGGCGAAACCGGGAGTTGTTTCGAGAAAGTGGTATGTCATAGATGCTGAAGGTAAGCCATTGGGACGGTTGGCGAGCGAAGTGGCAAAGATTTTGAGGGGAAAGCATAAGCCGGAGTTTACACCTCACACGGATGTAGGTGATCATGTAATAGTTTTAAACGCGGATAAAGTAGTATTGACCGGCAAAAAACCGGACCAGAAATACTACAGGCGTCATTCAGGTCAACCCGGCGGTCTTAAGGAGATAAAGTACAGGGATTTTTTGGCTACGAAACCTGAAAAAGCTTTTGAGATCGCGGTGAAAGGCATGTTGCCAAAAAACAGCCTGGGTAGGGCAATGTTTAAAAAACTCAAGGTTTATAGGGGAAATGAGCACAAGCACCAGGCACAAAAACCTGAAATACTGGAAATCGACAGTTTAAAATAGAATGGAGGTAACGGACTTAAATGAGTAAGGTGCAATATTACGGGACAGGAAGAAGAAAAAAATCCGTGGCTAGAGTCAGGCTTATCCCTGGAAATGGAAAGGTAACTATCAATGATAGAAGCATAGATGAGTATTTTGGCTTAGAAACCCTTAAAGTTATTGTCAAACAGCCGTTGGTATTAACCGATACCCTGGGTAAATTTGATGTTGTATGCAAAGTAAGCGGAGGGGGCTTTACAGGCCAGGCGGGTGCTATATGACATGGAATAGCCAGGGCTCTTCTTGAAGCCGACGAATCCTTAAGAAATATCTTGAAAAAAGTAGGTTATTTGACAAGAGACCCGAGGATGAAGGAAAGGAAAAAATATGGCCTTAAAAAAGCCAGGAGAGCGCCGCAGTTCTCCAAGAGATAAAAGCTGCAACGAACAAATCCGGGATCAAAACAAGGAATGTGTATACGAAACAAGGGACAGGTTGAATTTTATCCAGTCCCTTAAATTATCTTAAATTATATTGTTTTTTAGCTTAACTTTTTATGACTTGGCATATAAAGTTTTAACTTGTATTAACTTGTATTAATTAAATTTATATAAAATTATGTTAACTTATGTTAACTTTTTATACTAAAATTAATACAAGATTATAATACAAACTTATGTTAGCTTTATATTTTAGTGGTGTTTTTTAACTTATTGCTTATGGTTATTACTTATGACTGTTGATTGTGACCGTTGCTTGCAGTTATTGCTTGTAACGGAATTGGCATGGGGGTGGTTGCATGTTTTTGATTAAGAATGGCAAAATATACACGATGGCAGGCAATGTATACGAAAATGGCTATATCCTGGTCGATGGCGGGAAAATAGCCAGGGTTGGAGAGGAAAAGGATTGCCCGGATGAAAAAGATTTTGACTGCAAGTGCAGCATGGTTATCGATGCAGGGGGCAAGTATGTCCTTCCCGGTTTTATTGACGCCCATTGTCACGTGGGAATGTGGGAGGATTCCACCGGTTTCGAGGGAGCGGACGGGAATGAATCCACTGACCCCGTAACGCCACAGCTGAGGGCTATTGACGGGATATACCATCTTGACAGGACTTTTGTTGAGGCCAGGGAAAACGGAGTAACAACAGTAGTTACGGGGCCTGGAAGCGCCAATGTTATTGGAGGGCAGTTTGCAGCCTTGAAAACTTATGGCAAGAGCGTGGATGACATGATAATAAAAGAACCTGTAGCTATCAAGGCGGCATTTGGCGAGAATCCCAAGAGGACGTACGGCGGTAATAAAAAGATGCCCCTTACCCGTATGGCTACCGCTGCATTACTCAGGGAAAACCTGAAGAAAGCCCTTGAGTACAAGAAAACAATGGAAAGTGACAATAAGGAAAGCGAAGGCAAGGAAAAAACCAAGTTCGATATGAAAATGGATGCCCTGCTGAAGGTGTTAAACAAGGAGGTACCGTTAAAAGCCCATGCCCACAGGGCTGACGATATACTTACCGCAATAAGGATAGCAAAAGAGTTTGATATAAACATAACAATTGAGCATTGCACCGAGGGGAAATATGTAAAGGATATTCTTATCAAGGAAGGGATCCCGGCAATAATCGGGCCGTTTCTTACGGACAGGTCTAAAGTCGAGCTTAAGAATTTAAGCGTCAAAACACCGGGAATTTTATCCAAGGCCGGGATAAAGGTGGCAATCATGACAGATCATCCTGTAATCCCTGTGCAGAATTTGTGGCTTTGTGCTGCAATGGCTGTCAGGGAAGGCATGGAAGAAGAGGAGGCTTTGAAAGCTATAACAATTAATGCCGCAGAGATAACCGGCATAGCTGACAGGGTCGGAAGCCTTGAGCCGGGAAAGGATGCGGATATAGTAATATTTAACGGGCATCCCTTTGACATAAAAACAAGGGTTGTTACAACAATAATAAATGGAGAAGTGATATATAAAGAGGTGGAGAATTGATTAGCATAAAAACCGTTTCAGAGGATGAAACACGGAATGTGGGCACGATGCTTGGTTCAATACTTAGAAAAGGGGATGTTGTTGGGCTTGAAGGTGAACTCGGGGTGGGTAAGACCGTTCTTGTGAAAGGAATGGCTGCTGCCCTTGGAGTTAAAGAATATGTTACCAGCCCCACATTTGTTATACTGAATGAATACAAGGGAAGATTGCCGGTTTACCATTTTGATGTTTACCGGGTACCAGGCCCCGGGGATGTGTATGATATTGGTTTTGATGAGTATATATATTCAGACGGGATTGTAATCGTTGAATGGGCTGATTTGATCAGGGATATACTTCCGGCCGAGATAATATGGATAAAGATAGAAAGAAGCTGCCGCAAGAGGAATATTGCAGGAAAAACAAGCAACATGGCGCAAAACAGGTTATTCGGGGAAGCAGGAGGGGTAGGAGGAGTAAGGGTTTTGCACATGAGTTTTACCGGTGAAAGATACAAGGAATACGAGAATTACCTTGTTTCCAAGATAGGGAAAGAGGTAACACGAAAAGAGGTAGATAAAGAATGAAAGTGCTGGCCCTGGAAACATCAAGCCTTGTAGCTTCGGTGGCACTCGTGGAAGATCGAATCCTGCTTGGTGAAAGCATTCTAAAACATAAAAAGAAATCATTGTCCAGGGAACTTGTTTTCATGATCCGGGATATGCTTGACGGTTTGGAGGTAAGGGCAGGCGATATAGACCTGTTTGCCGTATCAAAAGGCCCGGGGTCTTTTACCGGGTTAAGGATAGGCGTTACTACAGCAAAGGCCATGGCTTACGCCCTGGATAAACCCATAATCGGTGTCCCCACTCTTGATGCATTGGCATACAACGTACCTACGTGCGAGCATATTATATGCCCGGTAATGGATGCGCGAAACAACCAGGTGTACACGGCCTTGTACCAGTGGTCTTCGAACATTGGACACAGGTGCAGGCAAAGGCTGTCGGGGTACATGGGCCTTAAAATAGAGGAACTGGTTGGTAACATACGCGCCATGGTGGACAAAACAGGACAAAAGGTTATTTTTACAGGGGATGGGATTATTCCATACGGGGATTATTTTACAAAAGAACTTGGCGATAAATGTGCTTTCACCCCGTACGGTCTCATGTTTCAAAGAGCTTCATCCGTAGCAGAAATTGCCCTGGACCTGTTTCTTGAAGGAAAGCAGGACGACTGCTTTTCCCTGGTTCCATTTTACCTTAGAAAATCCCAGGCGGAGAGAATGAGGGAAAGTGAAGAGACACGGCTTGAAAGTAGAAATAGTTGATACCACGATTTCACATGTTGATGACATAATAAACATTGAAAACTTAAGTTTTAAAATTCCATGGACAAGGAATGCTTTCTTGCAAGAATTGGGCAATAGAAGTTTTACGATTTATTTATCTGCAAAAGCAGGAGACAGGGTGGTAGGCTATGCAGGCATGTGGAAAATCGTGGATGAGGGGCATATAACCAATATCGCCGTTCATCCTGAATTCAGGGGAATTGGAATTGGAAGCATGCTTCTTGAAGCGTTAAAAAAGCGTGCAAAAAAAGAAGGAATTGTAAAAATGACCCTGGAAGTAAAGAAAAGCAACGAGGCAGCCTTGAAGTTATATACCAAGCATGGTTTCATCCCGGCAGGAATCCGTAAGGGATACTATGCCGAAGATGGTGAAGATGCCATCATAATGTGGAACGAACACCTGTAGCAATTGATTTTGCTTTCATGCACCAGGAACGTGATTCCTGCTTTAAAACGATATAACGGGTTGAACGGTATAATAGGTTTTCTATCATCCATACTAAACACACGGAGGTGTGTTTAGTATGGGTGTAAATTTTGGAAGGAGTTATCATGGACGTTTATCAAAAGTATTTGCGTCCGGGATTGTGATTGCTGCAATCCTGTTTATAACAATATCCTGCAAGACAGGGATGCAGGGCTGGTCCTGGCAGGCCAGGGCAAAGAAGAATGTGCACCTTGAAGGTGAAAATGTCGGAGGGTTGACAAAACAGGAATTACAGGAAAAGATACGGGAGCATGCAAACAGGATTAATGAAGAAGCAAAGAATGCAGAATTGGAACCTTTAACCTGGGAAATATCGGAAGAAAAGCCAGGCATAAAAGTAAACGTGGAGAAAACGCTCGAAAACGTGTTAAACGCGGAAGAAGGGCAACATGTGCAGCTTGCCAGGGAAATAGTAAACCCTGAAATAACCCGTCGGCATTTTGAGAGCAGTATTGTTGAGATAGCCGGTTATTCGACTCCAATAGTTGATAAAAGCGAAGGCAGGGTGAATAATATTAATATAGCTGCCGGAAAAATCAACAACAAGATACTGCAAAAAGGAGAAGAATTTTCGTTTAACCAAGTGGTAGGAAGACGGTCGGAAGACAAGGGATATGAATATGCCCCTATCATAATAAAAACGGAAGAAAGACCCAAAAAAACAGATGCCGTGGGCGGGGGAGTATGCCAGCTTGCCACCACCCTTTATAATGCCGTGGAAGAATGCGGGCTTAAGATAACGGAAAGGCATACCCATTCTTCCGATGTAACATACATCCCCGAGGGCGAGGATGCCGCCGTATCTTATGGTTCTATTGACTTTAAATTTATAAACACCAGGGAATACCCCATAATGATCAAGGTGTTCGTTCAAGATGATGAAATTGTGGTTAAGATACTGGAAAATAGAAGCATCAAGCCAGGAAGCTGATTTTTAAGGCAGGGGGTTTATTTTAAGCAATTTAAGGCAGGGCATGTTTCCAAAATCGATATTATTTGCTATAATATATTTTGGTTATCATTGGCTGTTGTCCAGCAGGGTGTATGGCGGTTTTCGGGCAGTAATGGAACTTTCATGCAAAACCATTGCAGAAAAAAGTAATGGACATTGTTACGTGAATAGATTGACACTGGGAGGTTAAGATAAGCATGTTGTCAAAAGAGGTTATTATAAAAAACAAGGCAGGGTTGCAGTCAAAAACCGCGGCAGTTTTTATTCATAAGGCTAATAATTTTAAATCAAGTATATGGATAGAAAAAGATGAAAGAAAGGCAAACGGGAAAAGCCTTCTTGGTTTGCTGTCCCTCGGGATAGGGACCGATTCCAAGGTAATGATTACCGCAGACGGGGAAGATGAGGATTTGGCCTTGCAGGTACTTGAAGAGTACCTGACAACGGAAACGGAGGAGGAATAAGCAGGGAACGAGCGGGGGGTACTTTTCTCCTTATTCACCCTCAAATTTATTAAATTGGACAAAAAATTGGATGGAGGCCGGTCTCCTGTTTTATGCGGCCGGAAGAATCAGAACCGGCCGGACTGGAAAAATTACGGATAAATGAATGGAATACGGTTAAATGAATGAAATAAAAGCAAGTGCACAGGTAATATATGTTTATTATTAGCGAGGAGTTAAAAAAATTGCCCGAAAAACCGGGCGTTTATATTATGAAAAATAAACCAGGAGATATTATATATGTAGGGAAAGCGGTTAACCTGAAAAACCGTGTAAGGCA
>JAAZDH010000370.1 GCA_012512865.1 Clostridiaceae bacterium
CTATTGCATATTTTATGGCTTCCCGCCTGTCTTCAATTTTTATATATTTCCCTTTTGTTTTCTTTATCCCGGTTTCAATATCATTGATTATTTGAGCCGGGTCCTCGCTGCGGGGATTATCCGATGTAATAATCGTAAAATCCGCAAGGTTCCCGGATACCTCGCCCATTCCAAACCTTCTTCCCCTATCCTTGTTACCCCCGCATCCAAATACGCATACCACCCTGCCCCTCGCAAAATCCCTCACCGTGCTTAATATGCTTTGCAGGCTGTCAGCCGTGTGGGCATAGTCCACCATGACGGTAAAATCCATGTTGGTTTCTACTACCTCCGCTCTCCCCGGGACCTTGACTCTCTCAAGGCCTTCCCTTATAAATTTGCCATCTATCCCCATTAAAAAGCATACGCCTATGGCAGCCAAGGCATTGTACACGCTGAATAATCCAGGTATGCCCACCTTTACGTGCTCCCTTGCCCACCGGGATTCGACGTCAAATTCAACGCTGTCAGGATGTTTAACGATGTTTTGCGCCCTTATGTCACAGTCCTGTGCAACGCCATAAGTATACACCTTGCATTTTGTTTCTTTCAATACCCTCCCGGCATTCGGATCGTCAACATTCACAAGGCCTTCCTTGCACATCTTGAAAAGCCTTGTTTTTTCAAAAAGGTACTCATCTATATCCTTATGTTCAAGTGGCGAGATATGGTCCTTGTAAAGATTGGTAAATACACCTATGTCAAAATCGCTGCAACTTACCCTGTTTAGCTTCAGGGCCTGGGATGACACCTCCATCACCGCACAGTCCGTATTTTTTTCGACCATGTCGGAAAAAAGGCTTTGCAAATCATATGACTCCGGGGTTGTCGTCCTTCCCGCGTATACCGGTTCATTGCCGATTAGATTCATCACCGTCCCGATTAATCCCACCTTCAAGCCTGCCGCCTCAAGAATGTTCTTTACCATGAAAGTCGTGGTGGTCTTTCCCTTTGTGCCCGTAATGCCAACAAGTTTCAACTTTTTCGAAGGATTGTCGAAAAATCTGCTGGAAACATGGGCAAGACCGTACCTCGTATCCTTTATTCTTACAGAAGTTATCCCCTGCGGAACAGGTACTTCTTTCTGTATAAGAACCGCTGAAGCGCCGTTTTCAACAGCTTCCTGTATATATATATGCCCGTCGGTAATCGTGCCCTCGATGCAAACAAATAATGAATCCTTCACGGCTTTCCTTGAATCATATGCTATATTGCCTATATTAATATCAGTTTCTCCCCTGATTTCTTCAACATCCAGTCCATCTATCAGGTTTCGCAATAACATGGATTACCACTACCTCCGGTTATATAAACTCCCAGTCTTATTCTACATTATCCAAGTGCTTGAATTCAACGTCTATTACAGTTCCCTTGTAAACCTCGGTGCCCTGCTCAACGCCCTGCAAAACCGCTACACCGTCTCCAATTATATTTATATTAAGCCCCAGGTCATTTAACGCCTTTGTTGCTTCATACACGGTTTTATTCAGCAAGCTGGGCATTTTGACACTTACATACTCTTCAGGTTTGTACGTGTAGAGTATTACAACCGACTTTTCGGGAATACTTGCCCCGGGCTTCGGCATCTGGTCTGCAATAACAGTGTTGGGATCACTGCCGTTCCCTTCTATCATATACTCAAGCTTGCTATTCCTCAGCATGTTTTTTGCTTCCTCGAGCGTCTTGTTTCTCACGTCAGGTACGTAAACCGATTCTCTTATCATTTCCTTGTCTTTTTCGGTGTATCGCCTTTCAACGCCAAGGTAGTTTAAAATGTCTTCCATGAGTTTTCCTGCAACGGGAGCTGCAATAACGCCTCCCATATGTGAATAGCCGCTAGGATGGTCAAGTATCACCAATACATTCACTACCGGGTTGTCTGCAGGGGCAAAAGCTGAAAATGAGGCAATATACCTGCCCTTCGTTTTTGAATCCACCGTCTCGGATGTCCCTGTTTTACCTGCAACCCTGTACCCTTTTACATAAGCGTTTTTCCCTGTACCAATGGATACAACCCCTTCAAGTATTTCCCTCAAGGTCTGCGATGTTTCCTGGGAAATTACCTGCCTTACAATTTCCGGCTCAAACTTTTCAACTATGTTGCCTTGAGAATCCCTAAGCTCCTTGACAATCCTTGGCTTCATGAGATATCCGCCATTTGCAATCGCAGTATAAGCCGTTATTAACTGTATAGGTGTTATTTGGAAGCTTTGTCCGAAAGATGCCACTGCCATATCAATTTCCTGCGGATTAGAGTGAAATAGTGATTCCCTTGCCTCCCCGGGCAGTTTTATCCCCGTAGGGTCATAAAATCCGAAAGCACGGACATACTTGTAAAAAGTTTGTATCCCCAGGCTCTGGGCCAATCTTACAAATACAGGGTTACAGGAGTTATATACTCCCTCCTTGAAAGTTTCCACACCGTGTAGATTATAACTTCTCCAGCAATTGATTGTCCATCCGGCAATCTGTACAGGATAGTCATTAACCACGGTATCAGGCGTAATTACACCCTCTTCCAATCCTGCAGCTGTAGTAATTGCTTTAAAAGTAGAACCTGGTTCGTATGTATCCGAAATGGCCTTGTTTCTCCATACGGTTCTTTGAAGAATCTCCACATCCTCGTTTGTATAGCCTTTCCACGTGGCAGGGTCAACCCCGGGCGGAGCAGCAAAGGGATTATTGGGATCATAGTCGGGCTTTGAGGCTAGCGCCAGTACATCCCCGTTCCTTGGATCCATGACTATGACAACGCCGCCGTTCAAAACCTTGTTTTCATCTATCGCTTTTTCCAGAGCTTTTTCTGCGAAATATTGTATGGTATAGTCTATTGTCAATACTACGTCAAGCCCGTCCTTTGGGTCTATCCGTTTTTCAGCAGAATACGGTATCGTACGGTTACTTACGTCAACTTCGCTTAAAATGCGTCCTGGCTCGCCTTTGAGATACTTTTCCATGACTGCTTCTATCCCGTCCAAGCCCTGGTTGTCAGTTCCCGTAAAACCCAGCACATGTGATGCCAGGTTCCTGTGGGGATAAAACCTCTTTGTGTCTTCATCCACATGGATTCCCCTGATATTTTCATCCTTGATCCACTGCCTGATTTTATCTCCTGTTTCTTTGTCAATTTTCTCTTTTATTACTTCATATTGGACCTTCTTTGTAATTTTTTCCAATATTTTGCTTTCATCCATCCCCAGTATTTCTGAAAGCTTCCCGGCAATTTTTTCGGGAGCTATCCCGGAGCTTCCAATATCACCGGGGTTGGCAATAACAGTATCTACAGTTGCACTTATTGCCAGCTTTTTCCCGTTTCTATCATATATTGTACCACGTCTTGGGCTAATCAAACGTCCAAGGGTCTGCTGCTGGTATGCCATACTTCGTAGCTTTTGTCCCTGGACTATCTGGATGTACCCTGTGCGAATAGTTAACATTATAAAAACCAGGCATAAAATGCCCAGCGTAACCAATAGTCTCTTTTTTACATGTAAACCAGGTCCAGCCACAAAACGCCTCCTCCTGTCCAATGCAAAACCGTATAAATGATAACAGGCCAATCAAGCAACTTTACTAAAGCAGCTTCACTCAAGCAGTTTTCTTATTATACCGGCCTTATTCAATATTACGGCAAACAAATCGGTTTTATTAGCATTGTTTCTTGTATTGCTCATGTAATCACTGGAAGTAACAGTAAAATTGCTTTTTGGCACTCTTATGTATACAATCTGGTATTTGTCGGGTTGTTGCATCCCAAGCTTCGTTTCGGCAATACTTTTTATCTTTGATAAATCGGTATCTTTCTCTATTGCAACTTTAAGTCTTGAATTTTCGCTCCTCAATTTCTCATATTGGGTTTCAAGCTTGTATAGTTTAAAGTTTAAATCGGTAATTAATGCATACCGGTATGCAACCAGAAAACCCAGGGTAAACAAGAATAATATTGAAACGAATATTTTCACCTTGGTAACCCTGTTCAAGCGATATTTCCTTTTTTCCTTGAGGACTTCATTGTTCTTGTAAATTTCTTCCCGGGTTTTTTCTGCCGATGTACCATAAACATAATCGATTTTTCTCATTTGTACCAATTTATTCACCTCTTAAGCGATTTATGCAACGTTTTTAATCGCCCCTTTCCTCCCGGATAGCAAAAGGAGGTAATTAGACCGGATTCCGAATATTGGGAACCCGGTCGATTGAACATTCGTGCTGCTCTTTTCTTTTTCCCCTTCTTTTGTGTATTAATGCTTTTTTACTTTTTTCTTTTGTATATTATTGCTCTTTTCTTTTGTATATTACTGCTTTTTTACCTCGTGTATTGATGTTTTTATTTGCTTTTTTGATTTTCTCTTTGCTTGTTAATGCTTTTTTTCTTTTGTGCATTATTGGTCTTTTCTTTTGTGTATTATTTTTTATTCTCTTTTGTACATCGATGTATTTTTCTTTTGTTTACTGGTACTTTTTTCTTTTATAAACTTACACATTTACATATTTAAATTTCCTGGCTTCCTATCATCATCTTCAACCTGCACTTTTTCGTGCTCTTTACCTTTTCATACTCTTTATCTTTTTGTGCTTTTTATCTTTATGTTCTCTTTTTCTTTACGTTTTTTTATCCTGCTATTTTTCCATATCCTGCCTTATGTTTTTTCCAAGACCCTGAGTTTTGCGCTCCTTGCCCTTGGGTTGCTTTCCTGTTCCCTTTTGGTTGGCACTATAGGCTTTTTTGTAATTATAATTGCCGCAGGTTTTTTATCTTCCGTACACTTGCCTTGCATAACATCATCTAAACATCCATATGTATTTGCCGCATTTAAAAACTCCTTCTTTATTATCCTGTCCTCAAGAGAATGAAAACTTATAATGCACAACCTGCCGCCTTGTTTTAAAATGGATATTGCGGTACCTATTGATTCCTTTAATGTTGCCAGTTCATCATTGACGGCAATTCGTAGGGCTTGAAAAGTGCGCCTTGCAGGATGAGGGCCCCTCCTCCTTGCCGATGCCGGTATTGCAGATTTAATAATACTAACAAGTTCAAAAGTAGTGGTTATTCTTTTTTTACTTCTTTCCCCGGCAATAAACCGTGCTATCCTGGAAGCCCATCTTTCCTCGCCATATTCTTTTATAATACGTGCAATTTCCTTTTCATCATACTCGTTTACAATTATTTCCGCCGTCAATTCCTGGTTCTTGTCCATCCTCATGTCAAGGACGGCATCGATATTATAGCTGAATCCTCTATCGCCCTTTTCGAGCTGGTATGAGGATACCCCTAGGTCAAGAAGGATACCGTCAACCTGGGTGATGCCATTTTCGTCACAAACATCTTTCATGTGTTTAAAGCTGCACTTTCTCAGTATAATCCTTGCTTCGCTTTCAACGCTTTTTAAGCACTCCCTCGAAGCTTCAATGGCATCCTCATCCTTGTCCAGCCCTATTAAAACACCTCCTGCTCCAAGTTTCCCGATTATCCCTGATGAATGTCCCGCTCCTCCTATCGTGCCATCGATATATATTCCCTCGCTTTTTATATTAAGCATCTCCATGCATTCATCCAGCAAAACAGGTTTATGGATATAATTCATTTCTCACCTCATATGCCAAGCATGGCCATCTTTTCGGCAATTTTATCGGGACTTGTTTCTTCAGGGCTGATATATTGATCCCATCTAGCCTTATCCCATATCTCAACCCTTGATTGCACCCCTATGACATACACATCCTTTTCCAAGCCTGCATACGCTCTTAAATTCTGTGGCACCAAGATCCTGCCCTGCTTGTCCATTTCGCATTCGGTCGCCCCTGAAAAGAAAAATCTCGTAAATCTTCTTACGTCTTTATCGGTAAATGGAAGTACCTTTAGTTTTGCTTCTAGGTTTTTCCATTCTTCCTTGGAATACGCAAACAAGCATTCCTCAAGACCCTTGGTAAGTATAAACTTATCACCAAGTCCTTCCCTGAATTTTGCCGGTATAATGATCCTTCCTTTCTGGTCTATTGAATGCTGGTATTCACCATAGAACACAAGGAACAACCTCTCTCTCTTGTTTTACACTTATATTTCCATCCATCTTCCACTTAGCTTCCACTTACCTATTTATTCTATACACTATAAACCACTTTGCTCCACTTTTCACCACTTACCATTAATTCTAAAACACAATTCCAAAAAAATCAAGTGTTTTTATGTTTTTTTTGTAATAATTTTTCCACTTGAAACTTACCGGTACACGAAGTAATTTTCATCATTAAAGCTCATGATATTTCGTAACAGTTCATGAAGTAATTTTCATTGTATGGCGGAACATAATAACAACCTTATGAATAGTATGTTAATGTAATTTTATTCTGTTCGTGCGTTTGTTTTTTGAAAATTATCCTACAGGAGGTCTTGTGCTATGGATGACATTGAAAACCTGGATTGTAACTGCGTTGAAGAGGAAGAAACAGGAGCAACAGGGGAAACACTGGAACTGGATGAGGCTGCACGTCATGGAATTGCCGTAACATGCGACTGTTGCTGTGAAAAACAACAGGACGTGACTTTTAACCCGTGTGAAGAC
>JAAZDH010000046.1 GCA_012512865.1 Clostridiaceae bacterium
CGTTTTTATCATCAGCTCCACGTATGTGGCATTACTGAATCTTTCCAGTACCTTGAAATATGATATGGCATCCTTTCCTTTTTCCAGGTTGACGGACATTTTTTTCCTGTCCGTGGGATGCCGGCCTATGGGCAGGTTGATTTTGCCGGTGCTCTCCCGTATTATGCCCTTAACCAGGGCAACATATATTTTTTTTACATTGCGGGATTTTAGGTTATGGGAAAGCTTCTTGTGCACCTCGTTGTTTTTTGCTACAACCATTATACCGGTGGTGTCTTTATCGAGCCTGTGAACAATGCCTGGCCTTATGACACCGTTTATATCGGAAAGGCTTTCACCGCAGTGATTCAGAAGGGCATTAACCAGGGTGCCGGAGTAATTTCCATGTGCAGGGTGAACAACCATTCCCCTGGGTTTATTTATTATTATTATTGAATCATCTTCATAAATTATGTCCAATTCAATATTCTCAGGTATAACATCAAGCTTTACAGGTTCGGGTATTGTTATGCATACCTCGTTTCCTGCCTTGAGCTTGTAATTTGATTTCACGGTACGCCCATCGACAAGTACAAGATTATCATCTATTAATTTTTGAATATATGTCCTGGAATAACCGTCGAGTTTTTTGGCAAGCCAGCTGTCTATCCTGTTACCGTTGGCATCCGATAATAGGATTATTTGCTCCTTCATTGGTTTCTCCCCGGTGATAAGCCTGTTTTTTCGTAAAAAAACAATACAAAAACAGCCAGCAGTATTGTACCTATAACTATAAACGTGTCTGCCACGTTGAAAGTTGGGAAATTATATTTCCCGAAATAGAAGTCCAGGAAATCCACGACCTTGCCTTTCGAAATCCTGTCAATGAGGTTTCCAATTGCTCCACCCAGGACAAAGGATAAAGAAAGCTTCAACATCCTGCTTTCCGTTTTAACCAGGATATATACCATGACAGCTGAAACTACAATTGTCAAAGGAATTAGTATATACAAGCGGTTTTGAAGTATACCCCATGCTGCACCTTTATTTTCATGGTAGGTAATATAAAAAAACTTGTTAATTACCGGTATTAAACTATTATACTCCACGTGCTTTACAATTATATGCTTGCTTGCCTGGTCGGCTGCAATAATAATTACTGCAATAATAATCCAAATCAAGTTTCCCATTGTTAATCTCCACTTTTGATAATATACCATTTTACTATATTATTATACTCGTACCACGAATGTGGTTCAAGTTCTCCCCGGATGCTCTTATCATAAAGGACGGCGTCAAGGTAAAAATACAGGCCAATGTATGGCACTTCATCGTTAATAATATTTTCTATTCTAGAAAAAAGCAATTTCCTGGTGTCAAAATCATTTTCTCTAAATATGCGGTTTATATAGCTATTCACTAGTTCATTATTATAACCTGCCACATTGTACGCCGGTGTACTGTTGGCACTTGAAAAATACGGCATGTACCAGGTGGAATAAAGGTACGATACATCGGGGAAATTTGTAACTTCACATCCCAGGAGGGCAATATCGTAGCTTTTTCTCCTAACAAGCTCCAAAACGTTTTCCCAGCTTTCTTTACGGATGCTGGCATGAATTCCTATCCCGGATAAATATTCGCATATTTTTTCCGCAACTTTAACCCGCAGCTCATTTTCATTATTAACAAGGATCTCCAGCCTTGTATTGGTTATGTTGCCTGGAAGTTTCAACCCGGTGGTTTGCTCACCCGGTGGTATTGCATCCGGATTGTTGTCATCCTCTTGGTTGTTATCATTTTCCTGGTTATTATTATCTTCTTGATTATTATCTTCCTCGTAAATCCAAGAACCAGGTATTACCGGCATGCAGGCAGGTATTGCCCAACCTTGCATAACAGAACTTGTTATTTCATCCCTATCTATCGATGAAGCTATTGCCTGTCTTGCCGCCTTATCCTTCAAGAGCGGATTTGACAGGTTCAAAGCCAGAAAATCGAACCTTTTGCTGGGAAAAAGCTTAGCAAACACATCCGGCTTATTAAGGTACATGTTAAATTTCTCATTTTCAATTTTTATAACATCGATTGTCCTCATCTGGAAGGCGTTATAAATATCAGTCGAATATGGGTATAACCTTATGATTATTTCCGGGATATTAGGAAAATCCCCATCACTATATTTCTTATACCACCATGTTCTGCTTGCTTTAAGTACAATTTGTTTTTTTTCTTGATAGGAACCGAGGCTATAAGGGCCAGTACCAGGCGGAAACTCTGTTTTAAAGGCATCTTCTTCCTTGACGCTGGAAAAAAAACGTCTTGGCATTATTGGGAAAGTCATTAATTCAGGTGTAAATGAATTTGGTTTTTTTAGTATGATATTAACTGTTCTATCATCAATAGCCGTACAGGAACTTATATTGGACAGGTTGAATTTATATATTGAATCGTTTTGGGGATCCAATATGGTTTTAATCGTGAATTCCACATCTTCAGCAGTTAACGGAAACCCATCCTGCCATGTAACCCCTTCTCTTATACTAAAAGTCCACGTATAGCCATCATTGGATGTGTGCCATCCGTCAGAAAGCCACTCAACAGGCCGCTGGTCCTTATCAAGAATCACCATGCTTTCATACACAAGATGAGTATATTTTTGAATATACTCATTCTTGCTGTTGATTGGGTCAAGGGTATCCGGGTATGTACTGAATAATTGGAGTATCCCGCCTTTAACAGGTCCTTTATCTGTTATACCGGCAGTATACTCCTCTGCCTTGAGTGTAATATCCTGTTTGTCGTATTTATTGCCAGGGTTGCCAACATTACATGCAAATAAGGCTGGTAACAAAATTACCAGCACCAAGCATAATTTTAGAAAACCTGCAAGCTTCACACTATTGTCTCCTATTTTCTTGGTTCGACTATAAGCTTGATAGCAGTCCTTTCTTCTCCATCAATTATTATGTCTGTAAATGCAGGTATGCAAATGAGTTCCATACCTGAAGGAGCTAAAAAACCACGTGCTATTGCAATTGCTTTTATAGCTTGATTAATAGCACCTGCTCCTATAGCTTGCATTTCGGCCGTGCCTTTTTCCCTGATAACACCTGCCAATGCTCCTGCAACAGAATTTGGATTAGATTTTGCCGAGACTTTTAAAACATCCATAAAGTTACCCTCCCGAGCAAAAATATTAGTTTACCTTTTTTGTAGTTATTATTATGTTTATCCAACCAGAAAATCATGTAGTGACTTCCTGGTACACTTAATATACATATTCTACAAATATTTCTATAATCCTTTTTTTTGAATACATTTTTATGAATATATTTTTATATAAGTTTTTGCCTAAATTGAATTCAACGTGTTTTGGCAAGATCACCGGTCCCTCATGTTGAAACCTGGATGGAAGCTTAAGCAGTCTTGCTTTTTGGCAGTAATCATATATGCAATATTTTCATTATCCTGGTTATACTGATTGTTCTGCCGTTACTTTCATCAATATCTAGGAAAACGGCATTAAACTGGATATTTCCTTTTGCTATTTCAAATTTCATTGGCAAGGAAGTTAAAAACTTTCTCATTATTATATCTTTATCAACCCCGATTACACCATCATACGGGCCGGTCATTCCCACGTCGGTTATATACCCGGTACCTTTTTGAAGAATTCTTTCGTCTGCAGTTTGCACATGGGTATGGGTACCCAGGACGCAACTTACCCTTCCATCCAGGTACCATCCCATTGCATACTTTTCTGATGTAGCTTCAGCATGCATATCAACAATAATTATATTCGTGAAATTATTTAAATACTGTATTTCTTTATCCGCAGCTTTAAAAGGGCAATCAGTGTTTTCCATGTAAACCCTGCCCATCAGGTTTAAAACACCTGCCGGGCCTTTTTTCGTGTTAATTATGGTAGATCCTTTTCCCGGCAGCTCCTTGGGATAATTTGCAGGCCTTATAATTCTTTTATCAGAGTCAATAAAGTTGAACACGTCTTTTTTTGTCCATGCATGGTTTCCGAGCGTGATAACATCAATATCGGAATTGAACAACTCCTGGGCTACAGCATATGTAATGCCCATTCCGCCTGCGGCATTTTCACAGTTTGCTATGCACAAATCAATCCCCATTTCTTTCCTTATACCAGGGATAACCGCCCTTGCGGCTTTCCTCCCAGGATTTCCAACTATGTCGCCTACAAAAAGTACTTTCAGCATATAATCCTCCGTTTTATGTTTCAACGCCCATAAAAATTAAAAAGCGTGTTTCCACGCTTTTTTTCATACTATTATTTAGCATATTCGACGGCCCGGGTTTCCCTGATAAGGTTTACCTTGATTTGGCCGGGATATTCTACTTCCGCTTCAATTCTTTTTACTATTTCACGGGCTTTTAAAACTATTTCCTCGTCACCGACATTCTCAGGTTTGACAATAATCCTAAGTTCCCTCCCTGCCTGGATGGCATAGGATTTTTCAACTCCCTCGAAGGAGTTTGCAATTTCCTCAAGTTTTTCTATTCTCTTAATGTATGACTCCAATGTTTCCCTTCTTGCTCCAGGCCTTGCAGCAGACATTGAATCAGCAGCCTGGACAATCACCGAAATGATGGAATTTGCTTCCACATCTCCATGGTGCGCCTGGATAGCGTTAACTACCGCCTCGCTTTCCTTGTACTTTTTGGCAAGTTCAGCGCCAATATCTGCATGTGAACCTTCAACCTCGTAATCTATTGCTTTTCCTATATCATGAAGCAAACCTGCCCTTTTTGCAAGCATTATATCCTCGCCTAGTTCTATGGCTATAATCCCTGCAATCTTTGATACTTCAATGGAGTGCTGTAAAACATTTTGACCGTAACTCGTTCTGAATTTGAGTTTACCCAGGAGTTTTATTAATTCCGGATGCAAGCCATGAACACCGGTTTCAAATGTGGCATTGTCACCTTCCTGCCTTATTATGTTGTCTACTTCCTTCCTGGCTTTTTCCACCATTTCTTCTATCCTTGCAGGATGGATTCTTCCATCCAGTATTAATTTCTCAAGGGCTATACGTGCTATTTCTCTTCGGACCGGGTCAAATCCTGAAAGAATTACGGCTTCCGGCGTATCATCTATAATCAGGTCAATACCCGTCAATGTTTCCAGCGTCCTTATATTTCTTCCCTCACGGCCTATAATTCTCCCCTTCATTTCATCATTCGGGAGAGGCACCACTGATACTGTAATTTCAGAAACGTAGTCAGCAGCACATTTTTGTATTGCGTTAGCAATAATTTCCTTCGCCTTCCTGTCTGCTTCCTCCCTGGCCTTGGTTTCAAGGTCCTTAATAAGGATGGCCATTTCATGCTTTACTTCATCTGCGACGCTTTTTAAAAGAAACTCTTTAGCTTCTTCAGTTGTGAATCCTGATATTCTTTCAAGCTCTTTTAGTTGTTTTTCCTGGAGTTCTGCTATTTTTTCCTCCTGTTGCTGGATTTCCTTGACCTTCCTGTTAAGGAAATCTTCTTTTTGTTCAACTGCTTCAAGCTTCTTGTCAAGAGTTTCTTCCTTTTGCATCATCCTTCTTTCAAACCGCTGGATTTCATTTCTTCTTTCTTTTATTTCCCTGTCGAGCTCCAGCCTGCTCTTGTGTATTTCCTCCTTTGCTTCAAGAAGGAGTTCTCTTTTTTTACTTTCAGCTATTTTAAGAGATTCATTTATTATTCTCTTCGATTCTTGCTCGGCACTGCCTATTTCAGACTCAGCAATCCTTTTCCTGTAATTGATTCCAAGACGGAATGCTATAAATGAAGCAATAACTGCAACTAGTATACCTATTCCTAATCCTGTAAAAAATTCAATAATAACTCACACCTCCTCAGTATTCAGTTTTCAATGGACATGTATATCACTCAATATCCCTTTATTATTGATACTTTTAGCTTAAGTTAATTTTAATCTTTTTTAAACTGGGTGTCAAGAATTAAATCCATGGCCTCCCTCGAAGCTGTCCGACATTTTCATTTCAAGCCACTGCTGTCTTGTTACAAGGACCTGCCTTGGTTTGCTGCCTTCATACCTCCCCACTATACCTCTTGCCTCCATTTGGTCTATTATTCTTGCAGCCCTTGCGTACCCTATTTTGAATTTTCTTTGTAAAAGAGAAGCTGAAGCCTGCCCTGTCTCAATTACCATTTCAATAGCCTGGGGAAGGAACTCGTCCCATTCATCATCCATTTCCCTGTCGTCCCCAATATTCCTGCTGATTTCATCCAATACACTGTCATCATACTCGCTATTACATTGCGTCTTTATAAAACCTATGATTTTCTCAACTTCCTTTTCGCTAATAAAAGCGCCTTGCAATCTTACGGGTTTCTGCTGCCCTGCAGGGTAAAACAGCATGTCTCCATTGCCAAGCAATTTTTCGGCCCCGCCCATATCCAGTATTGTCCTGGAATCCACCTGTGATGATACGGCAAACGATATTCTTGATGGAATATTTGCCTTTATAAGGCCTGTAATTACATCAACCGACGGTCGTTGTGTTGCAACCACAAGGTGCATCCCCGCCGCCCTTGCCATTTGTGCCAGGCGGCAGATACAATCTTCTACTTCGCCAGGGGCTACCATCATCAAATCAGACAGCTCATCAATTATTATTACGATCAAAGGCAGGTAATCATGCTCTCCCGATTGTTCAACCGCAGAGTTGTACCCCTTTATATCCCTTACTCCTTTTTCAGCAAACAGCTTGTATCTTCTTACCATTTCCTGTACAGCCCAGTTCAAAGCGCTTGCAGCCTTTTTAGGTTCAGTTATAACGGGTATGAGCAAGTGGGGAATACCGTTGTATATGTTTAGTTCCACCATTTTCGGATCAATTAGAATTAATTTGACTTCTTCAGGGGATGACTTGTAAAGAATGCTGGTAATCAGGCTTTTGATGCATACGCTCTTACCTGACCCGGTTGCACCTGCAATCAATAAATGCGGCATTTTTGCAATATCGGCCACCACGCATTCGCCCGATATGTCCTTGCCTACTGCAAATGCCACCTTGGAAGGGTGCTGGGCAAACTCCTTCGAGTCAATAACCTCCCTTAAAAACACGGGGGTAATTCCCTTGTTTGGAACTTCAATACCCACTGCGGCTTTTCCGGGGATTGGAGCTTCTATCCTTACCCCTTGGGATGCAAGATTTAATGAAATATCGTCTGCCAAGCTCACAATCCTGCTTACTTTTACCCCTGAACTGGGCTGAAGTTCAAACCTGGTGACCGCAGGACCCACTGTAACGTTTACAACCTTTGCTTCCACCCCAAAACTCCTGAGCGTCTCCTCCAATTTCCTTGCTCCCTCCAGGGCAATGTTCTTATAGGTACGAATGCTCTTTCCGCCATCCGGGTTAGCATTTAACAGGTTTATGGGAGGATACTTGTACAAAATTTCATGTAGTTTCCGTGTTGGCCCAAGTATTTCTTTCTCCTGGAAATCATCAGCTTCAACATCCTCACGGGAAACTGTTTTTTTAACCTGTATACGAGGTACTTCTTTAACCTCCTTATCATCTTTATCCATGGTTTTGGGCAAGTTTACGTTGATTTTCACGATATTATCCTGCAGTTCGTCACTGCTGTCCTTTAACTCACCATATTCTTCTTCAGCAGCGCAAGCATCCCTGTAATCTTTTCCTTCCCTGATACCCTTTACCAGCATTTTGAAACAACTTGCCAAGCCTGAACGTGTTTTCTTTACCAATGAATATATGGAAACATCCGTTAGCAGTATCAAATTTATTGTTGACAGGGAAACCAGTATAATTATGGCACCTAGCGGTTTGAAAACCAGGAGAAGGGGTAAAGCGATAATTCCTCCCAGGACTCCACCACCGCTTAAACCCTGGCCTTCCCTGTAAAAAGCAATAATACAATCCAATGGGCTTAAATTTTGATATTTATCAGATTGAAAAGCTCCTGTATGAAGAATTGCCGAAACCAGGGCAAGGAGCATAAATGTATATGCAGCTTTTGATTTCAGGTTAGATTTATCC
>JAAZDH010000371.1 GCA_012512865.1 Clostridiaceae bacterium
GAATCCTTTATCATATCCGGTTCCATTTGTATACTTGTAGGACGGATAGCCTCATGTGCATCCTGGGCCGATGATTTACTTTTAAATACCCTTGCTGCCTTGGGTAAATATTCACTGCCGAATTTGTCCACGATGTAGTTTCTTACCTCCCCCAACGCCTCATTCGATATCCTGGTTGAGTCAGTGCGCATATATGTTATCAATCCAACAGAACCTTCGCCTTTTATTTCAACACCCTCATAAAGCTGCTGGGCCACCATCATCGTCCGTTTGGTACTAAAACCCAGCTTTCTCGATGCCTCCTGCTGTAAAGTGCTGGTTATAAACGGGGGAGGCGGATTCTTCTTTCTTACTCCCTTTTTTATCTTTTTAACGGTAAAATTCTTACCTTTTATTTCTTCCAGTACCTTGTCCGTGGTTTCCTTGTCCTTCAGCTGGATCTTTTTCGTTTCAGTTCCATGGAATTTGGCATAAATGACAGTATTTGAATTCAGCTTTGTAAGGGCGGCGGTAATCGTCCAGTATTCTTCCGGGACGAAATTATTTATTTCCTCCTCCCTGTCTACAATAAGCCTTACTGCCACAGACTGAACCCTTCCTGCGCTTAAACCCTTTCGTACCTTTTCCCATAAAACCGGGCTGATCTTATACCCCACAATCCTGTCCAAAACCCTTCTTGCCTGCTGTGCATCTACCAAATTCATATTTATTTTCCTTGGATTTTCTATTGCATTCAAAACTGCGTTTTTGGTTATTTCATTGAATGTTATCCTTTCCAGCGGCTTGTCATCTACTTCCAGCAAATTCGCCAGGTGCCATGAAATTGCTTCCCCTTCCCTGTCCGGGTCCGTGGCAAGAAAAATACGCTCTGCTTCCCTTGCCTCTTTTTTCAACCTGGCAATTACCTCCCCTTTTCCCCGTATAGGTATATACTTAGGCTCAAAATTGTTCTCTATATCTATGCCCATCTGGCTTTTCGGCAAATCCCTCACATGGCCCAACGATGCTTCCACCTTGTAGTTTTTCCCTAAAAACTTGCCAATGCTTTTCACCTTCCCGGGAGACTCAACTATAATAAGCTTGTAAGACATCTTTCCCCTCCCACACTCATTTATCTTTTTCCCACGAAAACATTATAACCACTTGTAAATACAATAGTCAAATATTAATTCATTTATCGCCAGAAAAAACCTGCGTGACAAAGGTGACAAAGGGGTGCGTGACAAAGGGACGGGGGTAATGTCACCTGCCATCCCAAGGCAACCATATTAGCCGGGGAAGTCATCACGCCTTTTGTCTCCTGAGCTTATACACCCTCCCCTGCACCTGCTCCACGACCCCCTTTAGTTCAAGCATGGTCAGTATATAATTTACCTCTTTCACATCATATCCTGTCATCTTTACTAAAACATCTACATGCATGGGTTCATGCATGAGATTTTCCACGATACACCATTCATCATCGCTTAGGTTCCCGTATATCTCCCGCTTGTCAAAACCATGGTATTGATATTTACTTTTTAATCCGTTTAGTTTTGCTTCATCAATGATATTATATATTCGCAGTTCCTCCAGGATGTCTTCAACGCATGTGACAAGCTTTGCGCCATCCTGTATCAATTTATTCGTACCCTGGCTGTTAACCCGGTTGATATCACCAGGTAAGGCAAATACTTCCCTACCTTGTTCAAGTGCAAAATTCGCAGTTATCAATGAACCGCTGTTTTTTGCAGCTTCCACGACTACTACTCCCAGTGATAACCCACTTATTATGCGGTTCCTGGCGGGGAAATTTCTTGGAAGGGGAACAGCCTCGGGCAGGTATTCCGAGATGACTGCACCGCTCTTAATTATATCTTCCATCAGGGATTTATTCTCCGAGGGATATACAATATCATGCCCGCATCCCAGTACTGCTATTGTTCTTCCCTTCGCAGCCAGCGCACCCTTGTGGGCACATGAGTCAATTCCCCTTGCCATACCGCTGACAACCGTCAAACCGTAACTTGCCAGCTTATACGCTAATTCTTCAGCGATTTCAGAACCATACGATGTTGCTTTACGTGAGCCTACAATTGCAATTGATTTTTCCTCCCGCATTAGGATTCCTTTTGCATACAAAGCAACGGGAGGGTCGTAGATTCTTCCCAGGAATAACGGGTAATTGTCATCTCTTATGGTGATAATTTCAATTCCCATCCTGCTGATGTTTTCCATATGCCTGGAAACCTCGTCCCTGTATTCCCTGCTTGTTATTTGTTTTATTGCAGCCCCGGGAAGAAACCGGAGCTCCCCCAGTTCTTTTCCTGGTGCATCCCATATGTTAGCGGGTTCTTTAAAATAATCAAGGAGTTTCAAGCGGCTACTGGGAGAAACCATATCCAATGAACTCAACCATACCCAGTATTTTTTCACAAAACATCACCTCATGTATTTTTTCGCAAAACAGCACCCCATGTAAATAAATATCACCGTGTCAAGCAGTAACCTCCCATAAATCAATATTACCTTATAGAACAGTTTCACCATGTACATGGTATACAAGTTGGTATCATCTCGTGAAGTAATATCATCAATAAAATAGTATTACTGTCCATATAATAATATCCTGTAAAAACAAAAAATGGTATAAGTACATGAAAATAAAAAATATTTATAATATACTTATACCATTTATGTTATAATTTTACAATACAATAATTACCTTTTTTCATCAGGCAGTTTTTATTCAACCTAAACTCAATTCAACCTTACCTCAACTCAACTCAATTCAATTCCACTCAATTCAACTACCTGGATCCTTTAATACAACCACCCCAGGCATTGCCTTTGCTATTCCTGCTATTTACGGCAGCAGTCTTTTGGTAGTCAGCCTTGGCCACGTTACACATCTTCGGAACCCTTCCGCGTATTGCACCCCGCACTGTAATCCCCTGAACTTTGATACTGTGCGTACAAAATCCAAAAAATCAATCCCGTCATGCTCATACATCCATTTTACCTGGCTTTGATGGCAATTCAAAGCATTTAGCTTAATTTCTATGGTTGTAGAAATATCAACGTATTCCTCAGGTAAAAAATTTACTCCTGCAAGGGTATCCATGTAGTAAATAGGCACTTTACCCGGGTAATGCGGGCTGCGGGTATATGTATGCGGGATGCTTGATGAAAAGCTTGCATCAAAAACCATTTTTCCCGTTTCCACGTGGTCTTTCATATAATCGCCTGGGCCATGGGTTATAATTACATCAGGCTTTACATACCTTATAACCTCTATAAGCTTCATAACCGTATCTTCATCGTAAGAATTTACTTTCAAATCAGGGACATCAAGGCTGAATACTTCCTTTGCGCCTATAACCTTTCCAGCTTCCTGGGCTTCCTTGACCCTGATTTTTCTTAATTCATCCGGCATTATTACCGTATGCCCCATATTACCGTTTGCAACATGGCACATGAATACATTATGCCCTTCTTTTGCGTATTTTGCCAGGGTACCTGCACATCCGATTTCAAGGTCATCGGGATGACATCCGACAGCTAATATGTTCATTTGCTCTCACTCCTTGATTTACTATGTTTCCTGTTTTGTTTAAAATACTTGAATTAATAATAACAGATATAGTAGGCTAATTCAAACCCTGCTGGTGCTAATTCTTTATTGACTGCAAAAGCTTTAACCTGCATGTTGATTTTTGCTTGTGAATACTGCAAGTTTATTGTTTTAACCATGTTTTACCCGGTATTGGATGGCTTCTGCAAGATGTTTCAATTCAATATTCTCCTTCCCATCAAGGTCGGCAATAGTCCTTGATACCTTTAGTATCCTTCCATAAGCCCTGGCGCTTAACCCCAGTTTCTCGTATGCATTTTTTATAAGCGCCTTACACTCGTTGTCAAGCTTGCAAAACTTGTTTATAAGGTTTGGTTGCAACTGTGAATTGGAATATATGTTTAACCCCTTGTACCTCTCAATTTGCATTTTTCTTGCACTGACAACCCGCTCCCTTATTACTCCTGATTTTTCACCCTCCCCCTCGTAATCCAACTCCTTATATTTTACAGGGAAAATTTCCATGTATAGGTCAACCCTGTCGAGCAAGGGACCGCTCAGTTTTCCCAGGTAGTTTCTTACCTGCCATGGCGTACATGTACATGCCTTTGACGGGTCGGATGCATTACCGCAAGGGCAGGGATTGGCTGCAAGAATTAAGGTGGTTTTTGAAGGATATACAATACTGGCATTCAAGCGCGATATGGTAACGTGCCCATCCTCCAAGGGTTGCCGCATTGCTTCCAGGGTTTTCTTGTCAAACTCGGGAATCTCATCGAGGAAAAGTACCCCGTTATGGGCAAGGCTGATTTCTCCCGGTTTGGGGTACTTACCTCCGCCAGTGAGTGCTACCGCGGATATCGTATGATGAGGGCTTCGAAAAGGCCTTTTTGTAATAAGTGGAGTTTTGGCGGGCAGGTATCCTGCGATGCTGTATATTCTCGTCACCTCCAGAGCTTCCTCGAAAGTCAGGGGTGGAAGTATGGTAGGCAGCCTTCTTGCAAGCATGGTCTTTCCCGACCCTGGCGGGCCGACCATCAGGCAACTGTGGGATCCTGCCGCTACTATTTCCAGGGCTCTTTTTACATTTTCTTGCCCCTTTACATCACAAAAGTCATGCTCATAATCCTCGCAATTCTTGTATATTTCTTCTATTTCTATACAATGGCTATTAATCCCTTTCACTCCGTTCAAATGATCCGCCACATCCCGGATATTATTTGCCGGAAGTACGTTCAAACCTTTTACAACTGCGGCTTCATCCGCATTCTCAACCGGCAATATGAAGTTTTTTATCCCCTCATGGACAGCGCATAATGCCATGGAGAGCGCGCCTTTTATTGGTTTTATTCCGCCATCCAGGGATAATTCTCCGGTAATTATATAATTGCCTACCGATAGAGGTGAAACACTGCCTGTTGCCGTTAGTATTCCTATTGCTATTGGCAGGTCAAGGGCAGAACCTTCTTTTCTTAAATCCGCAGGGGCAAGATTTACCGTGATTCTTTTCATTGGAAATTCAAAACCCGAATTTTTTATTGCCGCCCTAACCCTTTCCTTTGCTTCTTTTACGGCTGTATCTCCAAGCCCTACTATCTCGAAAGATGGTAAACCGTTGTTTATGTCCGTTTCCACGTTTACCATGTATCCATCAATACCAAGTAACCCGCAGCTTTTAACCTTTGAAAGCATCAAACACATCCTTTCGTTTTATCTTTCATTTTTATTCAGCTTTTTAATATAAGCACAAAGTCTAAACATTTGCAGTACAAGCATGCAAAGCTTAAGCATGTAATAACGTTATGTAATTATTAAGATATTATTACATTATTATACATATTTACTCAAAATTTATCAATATATGCAAAACATATAAACAATTCGTGGTATATTTGTTTATTTTTGTAGCAATATACATTTGAATCTTTATGCTCGAAATTTCATCGCGGGCTTATAGAAAGGTTTTCTTGTAACCAGAGAAGTTCCTTCATGCAGGTATCTTTCTGTCCTGCTGCTTGTTGCCTCTCAAAAGGCCTCCCCCGGAAGGACTTGAAATTATAAGTTTAAAAACAATACTGGCTTCCCGGCGTTGCCGATGCAAAATGTTGCCCCCACGGGCGTAATGTTGTTCCCTCCCCATGCAGATTTTAACAATAAGCCTTTCTCTACCTTAACTATACGGTGTTATGACTTCCTTAGGCTAATATTGGAGCAAGGCGTAATATCGGCTACCTTATTTCTACTCCATGGTGAATGGACATCCAGTGACACAGGTACGGGAGTAATGTCACCCGCTACCCCGAAGCAGCCATATTAGCCAAAGAAGTCCATTCGCCTTGCCCATAAAATTTTCATTTACTCATCATGTTTCAATTTCTTTGATATTATGACTCTTACCGCCTCTTGAGCCTTTTCCCTTACCTTTTCATCGCTGTCGTTTTTCGCAACATATGCAAGGTGGTCCTGTGCTCTTGGATTTCCAATACTTCCCAGCGCTTCCGCCGCGTTAATTCTAATTTCAGGGTCAGGGTCATCCCTCAAGAAGATTATCAAGGTATTAAGTATTTCTTCTTTTGCCAGGGAACTTGCAGCTTTTATTACAGCAATACGTATTGATTTATCCTTGTGCCGCATTGCCTTTAATATTTTACCAGCGTTACCCTTTTGCTTCCATTTTTCAATCTTTTTTTCGTTGATTCCAAACATCCCGTTTCACTTCCTAAATGATATTATTTTGCCAGTAAATATTAGCTAATAAACAGGGAGGGAACAATACATCATACC
>JAAZDH010000047.1 GCA_012512865.1 Clostridiaceae bacterium
CGGCATACGAGAACGTGGCATTTGCAATGCAAATAACAGAAGCCACGCCGAAGGAAATAAGGCGGCAGGTTCCCATGGCCCTTGCACTCGTGGGATTAAGCCGGAAGGCCGATATGTACCCGGGCCAGCTTTCCGGCGGGGAGCAGCAGCGCATTGCTTTAGCAAGGGCGATAGTCAATAATCCTGTCCTCCTTGTTGCCGATGAACCAACCGGAAACCTTGACCCGGAAACCACATGGGAGATAATGAAGTTGCTTAGTGAAATAAACCACAGGGGGACCACGGTTGTTGTGGCAACGCATGAAAAAAGCATTGTGGATGCCTTAAAGAAAAGGGTTATTGCAATTGACAGGGGATTAATAGTAAGGGACGAGCAAAAGGGGACGTACGAAAATGAAAGTAAGAACTATAAAGTATATCGTTAGGGATGGCTTAACCAGCATAAGTAAAAACAAGCTTATGTCTCTTGCCGCCATATCCATCGTGGTAGCTTCCTTGACGGTACTTGGTATATTGTATATAATAATATTGAACTTCAGGCATAATTTGATGATTTTGAAAAAACAGCCGGAAATGCAGGTTTTCTGCCAGGTAGAACTGGATGATATCGGCGTAAAAATCGTGGAGAATACTTTAAAGAATAATGCCAAGATCAGCCAGATAGACATGGTCACGAAGGAACAGGCCTTTGAAAAGTTAAAATCCATGCTGGGCGATGAAAACTATGTCCTCGAAGGGATGGATAACAGCTTCCTGCCGGTATCGTTCATTATAAAGCTTCATAACCCCGAGGACGGGGAGGGGCTGATCCAGGAATTAAAAGAGGTAAGAGGGGTTGACAAGATTAGTTACCCGCAAAAGACCGTTGATTTTATTTCCAAGTTAACCGGCTGGGTTCAACTGGCAAGCAGTTTTTTAATTACGGTGCTGATGGTGGTTTCAGTATTTATTATATCCAATACAATCAGGCTTACGGTGTTTGCCAGGCGGAAAGAGATAAATATAATGAAATATATCGGTGCCACGGATGGATTTATACGCTGGCCTTTTATAGTAGAAGGTGTTATAATAGGAATTATAGGGGCAGGAGTTGCATTCCTGCTGTCCGGGTACGGCTATAGTGCCCTTGAGGGCAGGTTTACAAATGAGTTAATGAGGACAGGCACAAGCATTATATCACTTGTGGAGCCTGAAGACATAATGGCGGAAGTGCTTGTGATTTGTGCTATCCTTGGATGTGTTGTAGGCGCCATTGGAAGTGCGGTATCTGTACGTAAATACTTGAAAGTCTGAAGCAAGTTTGAAGCGTTAATGAAGATGAAGGGTTAAAGCACCGGTGAGGGATTAAAGCATCAATTAAGGTATAAGGCAATGTAAGGCATAAAGCAACGATGAAAGAAGACTTTGGTGAGTGCTTAAATATTGATGTTAGCTTAAAGCGTGGATAAAAGGTTAAAGCATGGGTGAAAGTCTGAAGCATTGGTGGTGGCGTGAGCTTATGAAACGAAAAAAGGCGATTGCGTTATTGCTGTGCGTTATTTTTTTACTGGCATTTAATTATTCTGCAGTGGCCGATGAATTAAGCGAAGCAAAAGAGGAAAAGGAAAAAATCGAAAGCCAACTAAGTGATATTACACAGCAAAAGAAGCAGGAAATAAGCGAAACGCAAAAGCTCGAACAAGAGAAAAAGAACCTCCTGGACGAGGAAAACAAGGAGAGCCAGGAGTACAATGAATTAATGAACGAGATTGCGGAACTTAATCAAATCTTGGAAGATTTGGACAAATCGATAGAGGAAGCAGAAAAAAATTATCAGCATCAAGTGGAGCTATTCCAGGCAAGGTTAAGGGCAATGTACGTAAATTCCAATGAAACCGTCCTAGATATACTCTTGCAGTCAAAAAACATCACGGAATTCCTGGAAAGGCTCGAGCTGATTTCATTAATATCCAACAGAGACAAGCAAATCACGCAGGACCTGTTGCTTGCGAAACAAGAGGTGGAGTACAAAAGGCAGCTGAAGGAAACGGAAAAAATTGAAACACAAAAAATGGCACAAGAGAAAAAGGACAGGTTGGATTCATTGATAGCTTCAAGGTCCGAATTGGAGCGCCAGATCCAAGAGAACAAGAACAGGATTGCAACCCTGGAAAAACGGGAAAAAGAGCTCCTGGAAAAATCCAACGAATTGACAAGCTTGATACAGGCGCTTTCAACGATAGAAAAGTACGTAGAAGGACAAATGGTATGGCCGCTGCAATATACCACGACAATTACTTCGAGTTTTGGAAACAGGAAGCATCCGATCTTGAAAAAGTATTCGATGCACACGGGTATTGATATTGGCGGCAAGAGTGGTGAATCGATCCTGGCGGCCAACCATGGCACGGTAATACTGGCGGGATGGCAAGATGCATACGGTTACACGGTTGTAATTGACCACGGCGGCGGCATAACAACATTATATGCCCATTGCAGCAAAATATTGGTGAGCAAGGGAGATGAAGTTAAAGCAGGGCAGGTTATAGCAAAAGTAGGAAGCACGGGTTGGTCGACGGGGCCCCATCTTCATTTTGAAGTAAGGGTAAACGGGGAACCGCAAAACCCGCTGAACTATGTAAAGCCTTAAAGGCTATCAAGCCTTTACTTTAAATGATTAAAGCCTTAAAGTTGCTCAAATTAAAGCTGCGCATAAATTTAAAGTTTTATACAAGATGAAGATATGTGAAATCTTCAGGTCAAAAATTGTGCATGGACTTAAAGTTAAAAAGTTGCGTTTTGGCTTGAAGATCATACAAGCATAAAACCGTAAGAAGTATAAATCATAATTGTGCCCGGATAAATTGCCGGGTTTTATTTATACCGGGACTATACGGGGATTTAGAACTGTTATTTATTATTTTATTAATTATTAATAGCAAGCAGCAGCAAGGAATATTAATATTAAAAGGAATATTAATATGAAATTAATATTAATACGTGGGTTGAAGAATATACGGATTGAATATATATGGATTGTAGAAAAATACCTGGATTGTAAACACATAGATTGAATAAATAAAAAAACGAGTAAAAAATATAAAAAAGGATTTGGAGGAGATAACTTGAACAAAAACATGAACAATAGAACCGGTCTTATTATTGGTATAATTTTCATTGTCTTGATAACGTCGCTGCTGACTTTTTCCATTTCAGCCGTGATATTCCTGGGAAAGGGATTCCTTGAGCAACGGTACGAAATAAGCTTTGACCCTGAAACTGTCAGGTATGAAAGCATAAAGAAATTCAACCAGGCCAGGGCAGTGCTTAAAGAAAACTTTTACGAAGATGTGGATGAAAATGTCCTTCTTGAAGGCGCTGTGGCTGGAATGGCCGCTTTCCTGGGGGACCCGTACACCGTATACTATAACAAGGAACAAATGCAAAAGTTGCTGGAAGTCCCCAAAAAAACCGAGGAAACCTACGTGGGGATAGGAGTGACGATTATCACGGATACCGATGGACTTGTAACCATTATAGAGCCTTTTGTTGGGTCACCTGCTTATGAAGCCGGGATAAAACAGGGGGACAAAATCATAGGAATTGACGGTGAAGATGTTACATCGCTAAAAGATGAGAATGCCATAGTGCAGATGATTCGCGGACCCGAAAACACCACCGTGAAAGTCACGGTTTACAGGCCGTCGGAGGGAAGGTCGATTGACTTTGAAATTACGAGGAAAAAAATAACTATACAGCTCAATATAAGAAGCGAACTGCTGGATGGCGATATTGGCTATATAAGGCTAATCTCCTTCATGGATGATAAAATTGACAAGGAATTTGAGGAACATTTGCAAAAACTCCTGGACCAAAAAATAAAAGGGCTGATTATCGACTTAAGGGATAACACGGGGGGTTATTACCATAAGGTAATAAACATAACGGACAGGATTATACCCGAAGGGCTTATTGTTTACACGGAGGATAGAAACAAAGAGGTAAAAAAGGAATTTTCCGATAAAAAAGAACTGGGCTTGCCCCTGGCCATACTTATAAACGAGAATAGCGCGAGTGCCTCGGAAATACTTGCAGGCGCGGTAAAAGACCACAAGAAAGGCATACTGGTAGGCGAAAAGACCTTTGGAAAGGGACTGGTGCAAGACCTTATTTCACTGGATGACGGTTCCGGGATAAAAATTACCGTATCAAGGTACTTTACACCCTCGGGAGTATGCATCCACGGCACCGGAATTGAGCCGGACGTGCATGTCAAGCTGGACGATAAGTACGCGTATACCCCCATATCACAAGTACCGAGAGAAGATGACACCCAGCTGAAAAAGGCGATTGAATCCCTAAGAAGGATAATCGGGTAGATGCAATCGGATTAATACCAATGAGTACAAGGCAAGTATACAGGGTTTATGGATAAATACGGGGTAAATACCGGGTATTTGGATGAATACCAGGCAAATAATGCTTAATGTATAAAAATGCAAATGTATTCAAATACTACCTCGTGGAGGTGGTATAAAATGGAGAAAAACGATGAAAAAATGAAATATGAGATTGCCAGGGAACTGGGACTGCTTGAAAAGATCATGCTAAACGGCTGGAAGAGCTTGACCGCAAAGGAAACGGGAAGGATAGGAGGCCTTATTACAAAAAGAAAACGAATGCATGAAAAACAAAGCAGAAAGTGACAGAACAGGTGGTATTGAGAGACAGGCAAGACAGGGCAAGAAAGCGGACAGTCTCCTGTCCCGCTTGTCCCACTTGAATGAGTAAGGAATGAGGGGGTAGTGTTTATTTACAGGGATTTTGCCCATATTTACGACGAATTGATGACAGATGTGGATTATTGCAAATGGGCGGATTATATTGAAGGTATTTTTAAGAGAAATAGTCTTGCTCCTGTGTTAATTGCGGACCTTGGCTGCGGTACGGGAAGCTTTTGCCTGGAAATGGCCAGGAGAGGGTATGACATGATTGGGATTGATATTTCTGTGGAAATGCTTTCCCGTGCAGTTTCAAAGCTTGAATTATCGGGGGTGGATAAAGAAAAAGTGCTATTCCTGCATCAAGATATGGCAGGTTTTGAGCTTTACGGCACTGTCGATGCCATTGTTTCCCTTATGGACAGCGTAAACTATATTACTGAAAAGAGCAGGTTGGTTAGAATGTTCAAGCTGGTGAAAAACTATCTAAACCCGTCGGGCTTGTTCATTTTCGATATTAATTCTATCTATAAATTTGAAGAAATACTGGACAATAATGTTTTTTACAGCATAGATGACGATATTTCCTTCATATGGCAAAATAAATATAACCGGAAAAACAAATTGTGTGAATTTAACCTTACATTTTTCGTAAAGGAAGGAGAATTGTACAGGAGATTTGAAGAAGTGCATTATGAAAGGGCTTATTCCGTGGAAGAGATAAGCAAGGTAATAAGAGATACGGGGCTTGAATTAACAGGCATATACGGGGGATTTAACTTTCAAAATCCTGGTGAGAAGAGCGAAAGATTGTTTTTCGTATGCAGGAAATCGTAAAATGGCCAGGATTGGTACATAGTAGCTGCAAGGTGTATGTATTAGCTATCACAGGTCAAGTGAAATGTTCGTGCAGAAGGCTCCAACATGGGATACGGGAAAAGACCACAAATTTAGTTGACAGTAACTCTTTGGGTGTGATACACTGATAATTGCCCTATTTTTTATTAAGATTATTAACAGGGCAGAAGTTAAGTTTCAGGAGGATTTAATAATGGAAAGAGGAAGAGTAAAATGGTTTAGTGCTGAAAAGGGCTATGGTTTTATTGAAAGGGAAAACGGGAATGATGTTTTCGTTCACTTTTCAGCAATAAACATGGATGGGTTCAAGACATTGGAGGAAGGCAGTGAAGTTGAGTTTGAAGTTGTGGAAGGGGCAAAGGGTCCCCAGGCAGCAAATGTTCAAATGGTTACCGGCAACGAGTAAACTTGAAACTCAAGGGCTAAGAATTGAAAGCATTTCAATCATATAGAAACAATGCGGCCATCCAGCCCCGGTATAGGCAAAAACCCTATACCGGGGATTATTATGTGTATCGGGATATATTGGGGTTTGCAATTCTAAATTTATTTTTTATAAACAACTTGATCGTTATTAACTTAGTAGAACGATCAGCCAATTAATTTCTAATTTTAGTAAGTAAATATTTAAATATTTCCATTGACTTTAACAAATTTTTTTCGTATACTATGTTATGATGTTAGTTTAATTGGCACCTTGACACGGGGTATTGGCACTAAACTAGCGTGGATAATTTAGTTCCGAGGGCGCTTAGCTCAGCTGGGAGAGCACCTGCCTTACAAGCAGGGGGTCATAGGTTCGATCCCTGTAGCGCCCACCATATTTCATAGTTTAATCTTACCAGGTTTTAAGGTGGGGAATCTTAAAACCTTTTTTAATTTTATTTCAAGACCCAAAAGCCGGCAAGACCTAAAAAATCAGACCTAAATAAGCAGGGTGATACCTAAAACGGGGCAATACCAGGCAACTTTGTTAAGACATGGTTAAGGCAAGGTTAAGCCGGGACACAAGATTTTTATACCCGGATATATGATGTTCCGGGTTTGTATTGGAAATGATAAGGTGGAGATGAGATAGGGTGTTGTATCCTTTAAAATTTAAGCCTGTATACAAGGATTATTTATGGGGCGGAAGGAACTTGGAAAAGCTTGGAAAGACACTTCCTGCAGGGATTGTTGCAGAAAGCTGGGAAGTATCCTGCCATCCCGATGGTGAAAGTGTTATTTCAAACGGCGAGTTCCGGGGAATGCCCCTATCTCGTTTTGTAGACAAATTACAGTATGAAGTGATGGGCACCGGCATCGGCTGGAAGCCCGGGGACAGGTTTCCCCTGCTTGTGAAGTTTATTGATGCCAACGAAAAGCTCTCAGTGCAGGTGCACCCGGACGATGAATATGCATCCATGCATGAAAAAGACATGAGCGGGAAAACAGAAATGTGGTACATAATTTCTGCAAAGCCCGGGGCTAAGTTGGTGTACGGGCTTTTGCCCGGGACCACGAGGGAAATGTTTAAAGAAGCGCTGGAAAACGGGTCCGTGGGAAAATACCTTAATTACATCGAGGTATCGGAAGGTGATGTAATACATATTCCTGCGGGAGTTGTGCATGCTGTCGGTGAAGGGATAATGATAGCCGAAGTGCAGCAGAATTCCAATAATACCTACAGGGTTTACGATTATGACAGGATTGACAAGGATGGAAAAAAAAGGCCCTTGCACATACAAAAAGCCCTTGATGTAATCGACTTTTCCGGTATCAAATCAAAACGTGGAAAATCAAAGGGAACTCCTGTTGCGGCTCTTGATGGCTTTACAATTGCGAGGCTCGTGGAAAACGACTATTTTACCGTGGAATTGCACGATATTTATGGCAAGGTAAGCGAAATTGCGGACGGAAGCAAGTTCTTCATATATCTTTTCATAAAGGGAAGTGGCGAAATATTCTATGGAAATAGCGATTGTGAAAATGCCGGTTGCCAGGGCGATAGCCATGATGGTAATATTAAAGTAAAAGCAGGAGAGTCGGTTCTAATACCGGCCTCCATGGGGAAATACACAATATTAGGAAAAATAAAGGCGATGAAAATATATGCCGGAAAGGGGAAATATTAATGTATTTTTATGCAGAAAGGATTAAAAGGATAATCAATGACATTGGTACATGCATTTACCCCGAAAAAAGGGATGTTCCGGGAATTAAAATAAAACCGGGACCATATGCGGCTTGCGCCATTGATTTTGACAAGGATTTAAACGAATCTGCGGGCTGGAAACCCTTTAACCGGGGAGACAGGTGGGGCGGCAGGGATAAGACATTTTTATTCTCTGCAAACGTGGAGATTCCCACGGAATTTAACGGAAAAACAATTGTATTTAAAGTGAGAACCGGAAGGGAAGGCGACTGGGATGCATTAAATCCCCAGTTCCTGGTATTTGTCAACGGAAAGATTATGCACGGGCTTGATGTGAACCACAGGGAAGTCATCCTGGCTGAAAAAGCGGCTGCAGGTGAGGTTTTCAATATCTTGCTTCATGCTTATTCGGGGATGCATGAAGGGCTCGTGGAGTTTGAAGCGGAAATTGCCGTACTCGACAGGGAAATAGAGAACCTTTATTACAACTTGAAAGTTCCATATGATGCGGCATTGCTCCTGGAGAAGGAAGATAAGAACAGGATAGATATAATAGGTTTTCTTAATAATGCCGTAAACATGCTGGACCTGCGCAAACCTTTTTCCGCGGAGTTTTATGATTCCATAAAGAAGGCAAATCAATACCTGGAAGAAGAGTTTTTCGGAAAATATTGCGGGCATGAAAATTTTATTGCAACGTGCATCGGGCACACCCACATAGACGTGGCCTGGTTGTGGACACTGGCACAAACCAGGGAGAAGACGGCAAGAAGTTTTTCAATAGTGTTGTCACTCATGGACCAATACCCGGAATACATATTCATGTCTAGCCAGCCGCAACTCTACAAGTTTATAAAAGAAGATTATCCCGAATTATATGAAAAAATCAAGGAAAAAGTAAAGGAAGGAAGATGGGAGCCTGAAGGGGCCATGTGGCTTGAAGCCGACTGTAACATATCCTCCGGGGAATCCCTGGTAAGGCAGGTGCTTTTTGGAAAGAGATTTTTCAAGGAAGAATTCGGGGTAGACAACAGGGTATTATGGTTGCCTGATGTTTTCGGGTACAGCGCAGCCCTTCCCCAGATATTGAAAAAGTCGGGCGTGGATTATTTCATGACCACGAAAATAAGCTGGAACGAGTATAACAAGGTGCCATATGATACTTTTATGTGGAGGGGAATGGACGGCACCGAAATATTGACCCACTTTATAACAGCGAGGAGCAGGGATTTCAAGAATAATCCGATCATTACCACGTATAACGGGTTTTTGGCTCCATCACAAGTAACGGGAGCATGGGATAGGTACCAGCAGAAAGATTTGAACAATGACGTATTGATATCGTTCGGATACGGGGACGGCGGGGGAGGACCAACCAAGGAAATGCTTGAAAATGCAAGAAGGTTGGAAAAAGGAATACCCGGCTGCCCCAAGGTAAGAATCGGGAAAGTTATAGATTATTTTGATAGACTGGAGAAAAAGCTTAAAGGAAACAAGAAACTGCCCAAGTGGGTTGGAGAGTTGTACCTTGAATACCACAGGGGTACTTATACTTCAATGGCAAGAAACAAGAGATTTAACCGCAAGTGCGAATTTTTGTACCAGGATGCCGAGCTGTTGTCCGTAATAGGGAAGTACGCGGCAGGAAGAAATGAGTATCCACAGGATGAAATAAACAATGGCTGGGAGGTATTGCTCCTCAACCAGTTCCATGACATACTCCCGGGTTCCTCGATAAAAGAGGTTTACGATGACTCGAAAGAGCAGTACCTTGCTATAGCGAAAGCAGGCAAGGGGTTGATTGACGAGGCTGTTAAATATATTGCTGCGAAAGTTGGTATTGAAGGTACATCCGTTATAGTATTCAACCAGCTGGGATTTGAACGGAGTGATATTATTGAAGTTGAACTGCCCGGCGGGTACGACAGGGTGGAAGTAACCAGTGATGACGGCAGGGTTCTGCCTTCCCAGCCGGTTGCAGGTACATGTGCGGGCACAGGCACAGGTGCGGGTGCAAGTGCAGGTGAGACTGCAAATTGCAGGAAGATTATATTCTTTGCTGAAAATGTACCTTCAAAGGGTTATAAGGCTTTCAGGATAAGGAAGGCGGATGATGTAACATCATCGACATCCTGCGGCACAAAAGAGTGCGGTCCGGCTGATGCCGGGAATCCATGGGGTATAAGTTCCATAAGCAACGATTATTTCAACATCAAGTTTGATGAGAACCTAAATATCGTGTCCATTTATGACAAACTGAACTGCAGGGAGGTTGTCAAGAAAGGAGAAAGGGCAAATGTTCTCCAGGCATTTGAAGACAAGCCCGTTAATTATGATGCCTGGGATATAAACATCTTTTACCAGGAAAAGATGTGGGAGATAAATGATATTGAAAGTGCCAGGATAGTGGAAAGCGGCCCGGTGAGAACCGGCGTAAGGATCGTGAGAAGATTCCTGGATTCTGTTATAGAGCAGTACATTTATATATACAACAATGTGCCTAGAATTGATTTTAAGACAAGGGTAGACTGGAAAGAAAAGCATATACTTATGAAAGCTGCATTCCCGGTGGACGTGCATTCCGACAAGGCTACGTTTGAAATACAGTACGGGAACGTGGAAAGGCCGACCCACTGGAACACAAGCTGGGATTATGCAAGGTTTGAATCCGTGGCCCACAAGTGGGTTGATGTCTCGGAGGACGGTTATGGTGTAAGCTTGCTTAATGAGAGCAAGTACGGGCATGATGTAAAAGATGGTGTTTTAAGGATATCCCTTCTAAAGTCACCCACATATCCAAACACCGAGGCAGACAGGGAAGTCCACGAGTTTACCTACTCCCTCTATCCGCACAAGGGCGGTTGGAGGGAGGGCAATACCGTCAAGACGGCATATTCCTTGAACTGTCCCATGTATTCGATGATCCGGGAGGCTGGCTCAAGAGAAAAAGATTATGCCGGCGGCACAACCGCAGTTCTGCCTGCAAGCTTCTCGCTGGTTGGTATTGACAAGGAAAACGTCATTATCGAGGTGGTCAAAAAGGCCGAGGACAGCGATGACATTATAATAAGAATGTACGAATGCTACAACAGGAGGACCAGGGCAACCGTCACATTCTTTAAGGAACTTTTGGAGGTATGGGAATGCGACCTCATGGAGAATAATATTGAGAAGATGGGTATATCAAGCTCGGGCCGTAGTTTTGAATTTACGATAAAACCGTACGAGATTAAAACCTTCAAGCTCAGGGTGAAGTAAACCGGGGCGGGTCAACAAGGCTTGGGGTGGAGTAAAAAGGTGGAAGTAAAGAGAGTGAAAAGAGAGTGATATAAAGAAGGTGCATTTAGCAAACTTGGGGAAATTAAGGTAAAGCGGCTTTTATCCAGAAAGACAGGGGGCGGTTATGTTTCTCGCATGATGAGATACAGAACCACCCCTGTTTCATGGCGTCCCCTGGTTCGCATTCCTGTCTCCCTGTTTCACGCGGCTCTTGGTCTTGCCTGTTGTAAGGCATGGAATCACCGCCTGTCATGCTGCCATTTGCCTTACCTGTTGTAAACCCTGTTACGAAGAAGGTTATGCAAGCAAAAAGATTATGCAAAAGGGCGGTGTAAAGCAGGGAAAATGCTAATAAACGCCGGCTAACGAACGAAGCTGATTAAATTTGATTGATACTAGTAAAATTTGACTAATATAAACATTGGCAAATGAATAAACACTCGCTGACAAAATCAAAAAGCACAAATAAACGTTGATAAAGACTAATAAAAATAATATATAATTGCATAATATAAATATGCCCATATAGGTATACTAACAGGGCTGTGAATGGTTGTGCGGCGAGGAATGGCTGGATTCGACTTGCAGCAGGTACCTGCAATGAATATGGTGGTTGTTTCGTGTAGCAAATAGTCGTACGGCGGTAAACAGCCGTAAATATATACATAGAAGGGATATGTGCAATGAATGCAACTGCATGTATGGATGAAATATTCAGGATAATTAACGCAGACCATCATGACCCTTTTAGTATTTTAGGAATGCATTACGCTTACCTTGGGTATAGAAACGGGGTTAACCTGGCTTCGGGTGCGGTTGCCGGAGAATGCAACGTACCAGGTGAAAAGGAACCCTTGGAGGGAATAGCTGCAACGGGAAAAGCCATAGTGGTCAGGGCTTTCATTCCAAGTGCAAAAAAAGCCCTGGTGATAAACTTGGAAAATGAAGACGGGGCTAAAGCTGAAAATGAAGCCGAGGATGAAACTGGGGTTAAAACAGGGGATAAAACCGGGAATAAAGCCGGGAAGGAAGATCAATATAAACAAAAGGGAGTTCAATATGAACAATATGAAATGGAAAAAATCCGGGAAGAAGGTTTTTTTGAAGTATTAATACCGGGCAAGGAGCATTTCTTTGAATATAACATTGAAATAACCGATTACCATGGCAATTGTTACAGGATATATGATCCTTACTGCTTTCCGCCTGTCCTCACGGATTATGATTTATACCTTTTTAACGAGGGCAATCACCATAAAATATATGAAAAACTGGGAGCACACCTTTGCACTTTAAAGGGAGTAAAGGGCACATTTTTTGCCGTTTGGGCGCCGTGCGCCAGGAGGGTGAGCGTGGTGGGAAACTTCAACCAGTGGGATGGAAGGCGGCACCAAATGAGAAACAGGGGCAAGTCAGGCGTATGGGAATTATTCATCCCGGGAATCGGGGAGGGAGAAATATATAAATATGAAATTAAAACGCAGGGCAACGAATTATACCTGAAAGCGGACCCTTACGCGTTTTACTCGGAATTGAGGCCGGGTACCGCGTCCGTCGTATGCAATATAGACGGGTACGAATGGAATGATGAAGAATGGATGAAGCAGCGGGACAGCGGCACCTTTTTTAGCAAGCCCGTGGCCATATACGAAGTCCACCTGGGCTCATGGGCAAGGGTGATAGAGGAGGGGAAAGAAGGGACAGGAAAAGAAGAGGTGAAAGAGGTAGGAGGAACAAAAGGAGACGGAGAGAGGAAGGAAAGGTTTCTTACGTATACCGAGTTTGCAGATAAACTGGTGAAATATGTAAAAGACATGGGATTTACCCATATTGAGCTGCTTCCGGTAATGGAGCACCCTTACGACGGTTCATGGGGATACCAGGTTACAGGGTACTATTCTGTCACCAGCAGGTACGGGAAACCAAAAGAATTCATGTATTTCGTTGACAGGTGCCACCAGGAGGGAATAGGGGTTATTATTGACTGGGTTCCCGCCCATTTTCCAAAAGACGGGGCAGGGCTGGCAAGGTTTGACGGCTTGGCACTGTACGAGCACCAGGACCCCAGGCAGGGGGAACACCCGGATTGGGGAACCCACATATTCAATTATGGAAGGTACGAGGTTAAAAATTTCCTGCTTTCGAATGCCTTGTTCTGGTTTGACAAATACCATATAGACGGGCTGAGGGTGGATGCGGTTGCTTCAATGCTTTACCTGGATTACGGCAAGAAAGACGGGGAATGGCTGCCCAATAAATGGGGAGGCAAGGAAAACACCGATGCCATAGATTTCTTAAGGCAGCTAAATTCAACCGTTCTGCAAAAATACCCGGGGGTCATGATGATTGCCGAGGAATCAACCTCGTGGGCACTGGTGTCCAGGCCGCCATATTCAGGGGGCCTGGGATTCTCGTTTAAGTGGAACATGGGGTGGATGAATGATTACATAAAATATATTAGCATGGACCCCATATACAGGAAATATCACCACAACTACCTGACATTTTCAATTGTATACGCTTACTCGGAAAACTTCATACTTGTCCTTTCCCATGACGAGGTCGTGCACGGGAAAGGCTCCATGATTAATAAAATGCCGGGAGATTACTGGCAAAAATTTGCAGGCTTGAGGGCAAGCTATGGGTACATGTATGGCCATCCCGGGAAAAAACTTCTTTTTATGGGCGGTGAATTCGGGCAGTTTGCCGAATGGAATTACAAGCAAAGCCTTGACTGGCATCTATTAGGCTACGAGATGCACAGGAAACTGCAAAAATATGTCAGGGATTTAAATGATTTGTACAGGAGCGAAAAGGCTTTGTACGAGATGGATTTTGAACCGGAAGGATTTGAATGGATTGACTGTAATGATGCAGACCATGGCGTGGTATCCTTTTATACGCAAGAGCAATAACTGCCGGGAACTGCTCATATTTGTGTGCAACTTCACACCCGTGGTATATTACAACTACCGTATAGGCGCGCCTTTTAAGGGATGCTACAGGGAGATATTAAACAGCGATTCCAAGATATACGGTGGAAGTGATATTGGTAACTGTGGAAGAGTAATGGCCGAGGACATTGGCTTCCACAACAGGCCTTATTCCTTAAATCTCACGATTCCCCCGCTGGCAGTAATGGTGTTCAAGAAAGAAAAAGACCATGATGAATCGCACTAAATCAATTCATTATAGCTTTTTTAGATGGTGAAACAAAATCGGGCTTATACAACGCGAGCCAGGCAAACACTTAGTGTTCGCCTGGCTCTCACTTGGTGACCC
>JAAZDH010000372.1 GCA_012512865.1 Clostridiaceae bacterium
TATCCTTAAATCTATCATAAAAATCCATGATTTTTGAAATATTATCAAGCGCTAATTGTGGTTTTTTAAAAAGTTTGTTCTGTATTAACTGCAAAACAAAATTACCGTTTTTTGTTTTGACATAAAAAGAACGATTGATTATCCCCGAATCAATAATTTCTACTCTTTCAACTGTGTCTAGGATGTTGTATTTCCGTAGAACATTGAACATCAACATACGATTATCCTCCATTTTTTAATAGTTTAATGCAACAATAAAAAAGTGTCAAGGGGTATTTTTATTATAGGCGGTCTAAGAATATTGGTTTTATAATAAGAGCCTCTTGTATAACCCTATTTATTATACTGATGGAATCAGTATTTCCTCCACACCATCTTATTAACTATTCCGGTATAACTTTGGATTATTTTTATAACCTTATTGCTTACATTCTTATCGAGATAATCTGGAACTAAAGTGCCATAATCACAATTCTTATTCATTCTGACCGCTAAATCTACCGCCTGTAATACCTGTTCAGTCGTAATCCCTGCAATTATAAAGTTTCCCTTATCAAGTGCTTCCGGCCGTTCCGTACTTGTCCGTATACAAACCGCCGGAAATGGTTTGCCAATCGAAAGGAAGTAACTACTTTCTTCAGGAAGTGTTCCCGAATCTGATACTACCGCAAATGCGTTCATTTGAAGATGATTATAATCAAGAAAACCCAGCGGTTTATGTTGTATGACTCGTTTATTAAAGACAAATCCTCGCATTTCAATGAATTTTGCGCTTCTCGGATGACAAGAATACAATATCGGCATATCATATTTCTCTGCCATAGCGTTTACCGCATTCATTAAACTAAAAAAGTTCACTTCAGTATCAATGTTTTCTTCGCGATGGGCAGAAAGGAGGATATACTTTCCTTTCTCAAGTCCTAAACGCTCAAGAATAGTGCTGCTTTCTATTTCTTCAATATGCTCGCTCAAAACTTCTGCTATTGGAGAGCCTATGACATAGGTCCGTTCTTTCGGCCTGCCCTCCGCATTAAGATAACGCCGCGCATGCTCGCTATAGCACAGATTCACATCAGCGATATGATCTACGATACGTCTGTTTGTTTCTTCTGGCAAGCATTCGTCAAAGCATCGATTACCCGCTTCCATGTGAAATATTGGAATATGAAGTCTTTTTGCTGAAATAGCAGACAAACAAGAATTCGTATCGCCTAATATGAGTAATGCATCCGGTCTATGTTCAATCATAAGTTTATAGGATCTAGCGATAATGTTTCCGATTGTCTCTCCCAGATCAACTCCAGCTGCATTAAGATAAAAATCCGGTTGATGAAGTCCAAGATCCTCAAAAAAAATCTGGTTTAACTCGTAATCATAGTTTTGCCCTGTGTGAACAAGAATGTGATTGAAGTATTCATCGCATTTTTTTATTACCGAAGAAAGGCGGATTATTTCCGGTCTGGTGCCAACAATGGTCATTAGTTTAAGTCTATTCATCTGTCAACCTCATTTTTTATTTGTTAAATAATATTAATGTAATTTTACACTATTTCATAGAAAGTATCAGTTTTTTCAGGATTAAAGCATTCGCTTGCCCACATGAAGGTTATCAAATCTGTATCTCCAAGGTTCTCGATATTATGTGTATATCCAGGAGGTATGTCAATAACCTCTAATTTTTCCCCGTCTACATAATACTCTATTACCTCTTCACTGTCAACTCTCCGCAGCCGTATTACACCCATGCCGCTAACAACAAGAAATTTCTCATTTTTCGAGTGATGCCAATGATTACCTTTTACAACTCCTGGTTTTATTATATTGACACTGAATTGCCCTCTATCATTAGTGCGAATAATTTCAGTGAAACTTCCGCTTCCATCAATATTCATCTTAAGCGGATAATTGAATTGGTCGAAAGGAAGATATGATAGATATGTTGCATATAGCTTTCGGGTGAAATCGTCAGACATGTCTGGAACAGTCTTTTCCTCTCGATTGCTTTTAAATGACAATATGAGTTTAACTATTTCTCCAAGCGTTATGGTATATGTTATTTTAACCTCGAAAAAATCACCTTTACGGGTTTCTTTGCCTATCAACGCATTAATTAATTCCGTTATGACATCATCAATATAAACGAGTTTCATTATTACATTATCATCGTTCACAGTTATGGGCAGTCCGCGAGCTATGTTATGACAGAAAGTCGCTATTGCACTATTGTAATTTGGTCGACACCATTTCCCAAAAACATTTGGAAAGCGGTATATGAGCACTCTTGCTCCCGTTTCTTTTGCATATTTAAAGAATAAGTCTTCGCCAGCCTTTTTTGATCTACCATATGGGTTATCCTGTGTTGCTTGGATTGATGATGCAAGCATTACAGGGCATTTATTTTTATGCTTTCTTAAACATTCAAGTAAGGTAGATGCAAAACCATAATTCCCGCTCATAAACTCTTCTTCATCTTTTGGACGGTTTACTCCGGCAAGGTTGAACACAAAATCGGCTTTTGAACAATACTCATCCAAGAGCGATGGATTCGTATCGATGTCATATTCAAAAATGTTTAAGGGTGGTTGTATTGAAAACGACTTATCCTTTCCTTCATTTATGTTTCGTAAGGTAACGCAAAGATTCTTGCCGATGAAACCTTTCGCCCCGGTTACAAGTATATTCATTTTTTGCTCTCCCAGGCACTTAATTCATCCTTAATATACTTCAAGGAAAGTAGTTTTTGCTTTACCTGCTCAACATCAAGCTGCTCCGTATTACTTGAATTAAATTCGGTCAAAACGTTCCGTTTTGTGTCACCAACCTTAAAATACTTATCATAATTAAGATCGCGCTTATCGCATGGAACGCGATAGAAAGTTCCAAGATCAATGGCGTTTGCACATTCTTCGTTTGTGAGCAAAGTTTCATACATTTTCTCACCATGCCTGATTCCTATTACCTTTACATCATTGTTAGTCTTAAATAATTCACTTACTGCTTTTGCTAAAGTACCAATGGTACAGGCTGGCGCTTTTTGAACAAGAATGTCGCCGCTGATACCATGTTCAAATGCGAATTGAACGAGATCCACCGCTTCGTCAAGTGTCATGATGAATCTTGTCATATTGGGGTCTGTAATAGTGATGGGCTTACCTGATTTTATCTGTTCAATCCATAATGGTACAACACTGCCGCGGGAACAAAGCACATTTCCGTAGCGTGTGCAGCATATTTTAGTCTTGTTCGGATTAACTGTGCGGGATTTTGCAACTATAACCTTTTCCATCATTGCCTTGCTCGTCCCCATCGCGTTAATTGGATACGCTGCTTTATCAGTTGATAGACAAATGACAGTTTTAACACCCGCATCAATAGCCGATGTTAAAACATTGTCAGTCCCGATAACATTAGTTCTTACTGCTTCCATTGGGAAGAATTCACACGAAGGTACTTGCTTGAGCGCAGCCGCATGAAATATATAATCAACACCGTATATCGCATTTTTTAAAGATGCAATATCACGAACGTCGCCAATGAAATATTTTATTTTATCTGACATTTCAGGATATTTAGACTGATATTCATGTCGCATATCATCCTGCTTCTTCTCATCGCGGGAAAAGATACGAATTTCTTTAATATCAGTATTCAAAAAACGGTTAAGCACCGCATTTCCAAATGAGCCAGTACCACCTGTAATAAGTAGTGTTTTGTTATTAAAAAGTGACATGACTGACCTCCAGAATATCTGCTATTCTTTTACATGCAAATCCATCACCATATGGATTACTTGCCTTTGCCATACTATTATAAACATTCATATCTGTAAGAAGCAGTTTAAAGTTTTCATAGATTACCTGTTCATTTGTTCCAACAAGTTTAAGTGTACCAGCCTTTATTCCTTCTGGACGTTCAGTTGTGTCACGCATTACAAGGACAGGTTTCCCAAGCGAAGGTGCCTCTTCTTGGATACCGCCACTATCTGTTAAGATGAGATAACTGTGAGCTAAAAAATTATGAAAATCAAGTACATCAAGTGGCTCGATAATGCGTATTTTACTGCAGTTACCAAGTTCCTCATCCGCGGATTTACGAATTAAGGGATTCATGTGAATCGGATAAATTGCTTTAACATCCGGGAATTCATCAATCACGCGTCGTATGGCACGGAACATGTTATGCATTGGTTCACCAAGATTCTCGCGACGGTGAGCAGTTATCAAGATCAATCGATTATCATTTGCCCAATCAAGTAATGGATGAGTATAATCCTCTCTAACAGTTGTTTTAAGAGCATCAATTGCTGTATTGCCAGTTACGAAAATCGTGTTCTCATCTTTACCTTCTCGAAGTAAGTTTTCTTTGGAAAGCTCAGTCGGCACAAAGTTATATCTTGAAATAATAGAAACAGCTTGACGGTTAAATTCTTCAGGATAAGGACTATAAATATTATATGTTCGCAAACCTGCTTCAACATGGCCCACAGGGATTTGCTTATAAAAGCAAGCAAGTGCTGTTACAAAAGTTGTTGAAGTATCACCATGTACCAATACGATATCAGGCTTAACTTCATCTAAAATAGTTCCAATGCCATTAAGAATATTAGTTGTAATATCAAACAATGTCTGTTTGTCCTTCATGATAGACAAATCATAATCAGGTACAACATGAAACGCTTCAAGCACCTGATCAAGCATTTGGCGATGTTGACCGGTGACGCAGACAACTGTGTTAATATTCTTTCTTACTTTAAGTTCGTTTACCAATGGACACATCTTAATTGCTTCGGGACGTGTCCCAAATACCAACATTATTTTCTTCAATTATGCTTTCCCCTTTTTTTTAGTATGTTTCTTATTATGTTTTTTAAATTAAAGAATCTGCCATACATTTTATTTATTGCAGCACGATAACCCTTTTTGCGATATATGGACCAAAACTCATCCCGTCTTGGATTAATATTGCATGGCTTTTTCAAAGGTGGTTGAATAACGTCTATAATATTTATAGGGTAAGATTCAATACTCTGGTCAATAGCACTAAACAATTCAGCACCAATTTTGGAATTTATAATCACCAGAGACACACCTTCATCACTAGCAATATCAGAGAGCACTTTATCAATTCCTCTACAATCACCTATAGTAATATCGGAATAACGCTTTAATTTGCTGTATGGACAACGATAACAGGATGGTCTCATTATCAATCCGCTATAATATAAATTGCGGAACATATTCGCATAACCGGTTGAATGGTATACTTTGCCGTTATAGAAAATTGCTTTTTCATTATGGACATGCCATGTCCAGTCTTTTGGTCTAAAATGATACTCCTTAAGTTTAGACCGCTTCAGTTTTGAAATGAATGAGACATGGCTATTCCATACCATTGGGCTAGGCGTTCCATGGCATATCAAATCGCAAGTGTACAGACCATTTGTATGTCCACGCAAAAAGCCATAAAGACCATCAACTTGACATGGCGTTCCGGTAAACAATACTTTTTTACCGTTTTTCAAATCAGATTTTACTTGTTCAAAAATGGATTCCATGTCACTTTGAACATATTTTGATCCTCGCATCTGATCACGCTGTTCAGAGGTCAGGGCACGGATATGATGAACTCGAAATAATTGATCGAATGCGGCGCCAAAGACACTGCCACCTTCTTTTAGGACGTAATCTGACTACGCCGTAAAGATACCGCCAGAAGTACTTTTTGCTAATATTTCTTTTGATTTGTTTTTTGCCGCATAAGCAATTGTTTCTACCCAATCATCATTTTTCTCTTCTGATAATCTAACTTGGAATTTACATACATGGTCACATATTTGACATTCTATGCATTTGGATTGGTCTACTTTGGGGTACAAAAAACCTTCTTCATCAGTAAACATGTTAATTGCCTTTTGAGGGCATACTGAAAAACAAGCCGTGCAACCGCAACACTTGGAACGATCAATTATTTTTATCACGCCGATTTCCTTTCCACAACAATTTTCAGTCTCTTTATTAATGCTACAAAACTTTTTTTGTCAAAGATTAGTGTTAGAACAGTGCAAACTAACACAGCATATATTCCATAAGCAATTGCGTATAGAATCCACACTTTATATGTTTCGGCAACAATGGGAAGCCAGAAAGACGGAAGGATAATGATTGCTATAGACACAAAAACGCGAATTATGCGCAAGATTGATTCGATTGGGTTTCTCCTTGTTATATTTTTAGGCACAAAAAGAAGTAAGTCGATAGTACGATAAAGATTTGAAAGACAAGATCCAAGTAAAATTCCAACTATTCCGTATCGAAATCCGAGCAATGTTCCAAGTATAATTATTATAAGGCCTTGTACAGTTACGCGCCAACGCGTTTCTGCATACATTCCAGCGGATATGATAAGCATGCCTTGTGGTGTTTTGATATTATACAACAATCCATTTAAAACAATAACAATTGCCAGTGTTATACTAATATAATTGGCATCAGTAAAACCTGATGTATATATTGATATAAATGGTAATAGCATTATAAAGGTAATACCATATACAATGGATAGCATGTAATAATATGCTACTTCAAATTCAGATGTCGATTTCTTGAGTTGTTCAATTTCTTTTTTTGCTATTAGTTCTCCGAATCCTGCAGGTAAACCGGTAATAAAAATGCTTAAAATACCGTTTATTCCGAGCATAACCATATTATAGACTGAATAGACACTAACGGTAATCAAATTCGTAACAAGCGTGGCTATAACCGTAGGCGCACCAGTTTGTACCGTTCCCAAGATTTGTTGGTATACAACATCCCATCTTTTTCTTAATGAATTATTATCTGGGACAACCTTAACGTCCAAAAAACTGTACTTCCGCTTCCCATAAAATAATATTAATAGTACTTTCCCAATTAAGGGTATAAGTGCTATTGCATATAAAACCACAACATCAGTTTTAAAAAAAGCTAGCGCGCAAATTATGGCTGTTCTGCATACTGTTTGCATAATACCAGCCAATGATATTACATAGTTCCTTTGATCAGCTGTTAATAAAACACGAAACCCGGACACCAGAAAAAAGTCGAGACAACCATTTGTGCCGAGAATTATCGTTAATAAGAAAATCTGGTAAATATCTAGTGCATTTGTTTTACAAAGAATACTATAGATAACCGCAAGCACAAATACTCCGGAAGAAAAAATATAACCGGCCTGTAGATAACTTTTTCTCGCGGCTGATACTATGCGATTAATTTGAGTATGGTTTTTTTCAGCAAGCGGTTTATATAATGAGTAGATGGCTGCTCCGCCGATGCCCGCTTCCACCAAGGAAA
>JAAZDH010000373.1 GCA_012512865.1 Clostridiaceae bacterium
GGTATGATGAGGAAAAACATATTTTAAGTCCTGGACAATTGAAAAAGGATTTTATGCTTGTTCAAAGAATATTGCTGGACTTGGAAGTCCCGGTATTTATAACCGGTGGAAATCATGACCTTGCCTTTGAATATATGAGGAAGTTTTACCGCCTTTATATCGGCAGACCTGTTCAGGGAAAACACATGGATTATTCTTTTAGCTTCGGACATTACAAGTTTATTACATTTGAAGCGTTTTGCCATTATAATTGCAGCGATTTAGCAAAAATCAACAGCAGTTTGACTCCGGAACAAATGACATGGCTTCAAACGGAACTTTCATCATCACAGCGTTTTTTTATCACGTATTATGTTTTATCATTATGATTACAAGGGACAGCTTTTAGAATTGTTTAATGACTATAAAATTAACCTCACATTATCCGGACACAACGGAAGCCCTACAAGTGAAAAAAATGTCGGAAATACGCCGACTGTTATAATGACGGATAGAGGAATTAAGATGGACAATCATTTTGGTGTGATAAGCGCGGCAAAAACGCCAGGTTCTAATGAACCTAAATTTGTTCGCTACCTGGAAAATATATAATAAAACAAATATGCAATGTACAGTGAAATGAAATGATGTGAAGTGAAGTAAAGTAAAGCAAAGTAACGCAAGGTAAGATAAGTTATACATAGTTGCGTACAAAATGTATATAAGCAGTTAATTGAGTTACTAGTAATAAAGCTTGATCATTCGCTAAACAAAATTCTTAATTGAAAAGAAAGGGTGAAAAATACATGCAGGATGGGAGAACATGAGGATTATCCCCGACCAGTATAAATGAATGCAATAGCTATAAACTGATTTCTCCGTATAAAGAAATTACCGGCCTGAAAAAATTTAGGGGGACCTGGCATACACATATGCATAATCCTTTTCCTTCTCCAAGAGAAGCTGTTGAAATTTGCAGAACCAGAGGGTACGATTTTCTTGGAATTACTGACCATGACAACAGGTATTCCCAGCTTCCATGGTCTAATAATGATTGGAGCGCTTGTAAAGAAACTTTTATTGACTTTCCCGTTATCCAGGGCTTTGAAATGAGTCATCCGGCAGGACATATTACTTGCCTGGGAGTCTTTCCCTGGGAAACAGGCCTTGATTTAAGCAATAATTTTCCAGCACATTTAAATAATGAAAATGATATCCTTAAAGCAAAGGTGGAAGTTGTTGAACGAGTCTTTGACTCATACCTCGAAAATGCCCTGGAAATGGGAGCTTTCTTAGTTTTGAATCACCCTGCGCAATGGAGGGAGAATATTCGCGGGTTGGTGGGTTTAGATACATTAAAATTATTACATTCAATTGAAGTTTATAATGGAAATAGGCTGAAAAAGGGCAATGCTGAGGCATATACCGGGGATATATACGATTTTTGCTTAAGCAATGGTTTTAAGATTTGGGCTTCGGCAAGCCCTGACTGCCATACATGGGATATATCGGCTTTTGACAGTCCATTTAATGGGTATGCCGTTGTGTTCTCGGAAGAGCTTTCATCAACAGCAATTTTGTCATCTTTGAGAGAAGGCAGGTTTTATGCGTCAACCGGCCTGGAAGTTGATAAGATAAAAATAACCGGCAAGATACTTGAGGTATGTTCTCCTGGTTGCAAACGCATATCATTCATAGGTGGGAATGGAAAATTACTTGCTGAAGTTAATGGCCCTGCAGCATGCTACGAGTTTTCGGGCACTGAGAAATATGTCAGGGTGGAATTGGAATCCGATTCACAGCATAATCCAAACAATGCAAATTTCCCTGCAAAAGCCTGGCTGCAACTTGTATGGATAGAATAAAGAAAAACAAAAAATAGTTTTTACCATTCAATTTTTTCCATTTTATCTCCCTGCTATTCAATCTTGGGAATGTTAATATATACGGTTGTGCCAACACCATATTCGCTTTCCATGTCAAATACGAACCTGTCGCCAAAATGAAGACAAAGCCTTGAAAATACATTATATAATCCAATTTTGCTTCTTGAGCTTTTATTGACCAGGTTGTTTTTCAACTCTGTCAATTCATTACTGCACATGCCTAACCCGTCATCATTTACACTAATCAAAATGCTGTCTTTATTATCAATACAGGAGACATTTATTGTGCCCTTCCCTCCTTTTTGTTTAATGCCATGGTAAATCGAGTTTTCTATCAAGGGTTGAAGGATAAGTTTTATTGTCTTGTAATGCAAAATACTCTTATCTACATTCCAGTTAAAGGTTATATTGTTACTGTACCTTACAGACATTATTTCTGCATATGTTCTTGCATACTGTATTTCTTCGCCTATAGCCACCATAATTTCCTGCTTTCCTATGCCGAACCGGAATAAATTACTCAGGGAATTTATCATATTTACAGCCTCGCTGGTTTTGTTGCCCATTACCATGTAAGTAATAGTATCAAGCGTGTTATATAAAAAATGAGGATTTATTTGTGATTGGAGCGCTATTATTTCCGCGTCCTTTTTTTCACTCTCCAGTTTTTGCTGCATCATATTGTATCGTATCGTTTCATCAATTAAGTTTTCTATTCTTTCAAGCATTTTGTTAAATGTATTCCCGAGGATTGATATTTCATCAATCGGACAGTATCTCATAAAAAACCTTTTATCAAGAGTGTCGAGGCTAATTTTTTCTAGCATGGAATTCAGCTTGTTGATTGGGCTGAGTATTATATATGAGAGAAGATAAGACAGGATAATAACAAGGAGAAGTATTATAATAAAAATATAAACATTATTTAAAAGCATGATAAAACTCTGCCTTGCTATGTCTTTATAATTGTATTTATAAATAA
>JAAZDH010000374.1 GCA_012512865.1 Clostridiaceae bacterium
AGGGAGAGATAAAAACAATAAGGTTCAGGCCGGTGAAAACAAGCAAAAACACTAATAAATAGTTGGAAAGTTAAAATGTGCGATGGAATTGCAAGAGGGATCGCAAGAAATATATAATCATTGCAAGAGATATACAAACACTGTAAAAAATATATAATCATCGAGAATGGAACTAAAAAAGAATGATAGGGGAATAAAAACATGCAAGAAATATTTAGCGGAATTGATAAGAATTACATGATTAGCATAAGGCGCAGGCTGCACATGTACCCGGAGATAGGACTTGATCTTCCCCTTACGCTGAAGCTGGTCAAGTCCGAACTAGATTCCATGGGGGTCAAGTACACGGAAAAGTACGGGAAAAGCAGCATTGTGGCATCAATAAACGATGAATTACCCGGCTTCACCATAGGTATACGTGCGGATATGGACGCCTTGCCCATAAATGAAATGAACGACGTGGAATATAAGTCAAGGCACGAGGGAAAAATGCATGCATGCGGACATGATGCCCACACTGCAATCCTGCTCGGCACCGTTAAAGCCCTTTCCAAGATAAAGAACAAAATAAAATGCAGGGTAGTTTTCCTGTTTCAGCCGTTGGAAGAGGGAATGGGCAGCGGAGCAAAACTGATGGTGGAAGACGGGGTAATGGACGATATAGATGTTATTGTCGCCCTGCACGTTTATAACCTGCTGGATACCGGGAAGGCAGGTTTCATGCCGGGCCCCGTTATGGCTTCCAATCATGTATTTTCGATAGAGCTTTTCGGGAAAAGTGGACATGCGGCAATGCCTCATACGGCTGTTGATGCTATTTCCATGGGAGTACAAATATATTCCCAGGTCCAGTTAGTTCTTACCAGGGAGATTGACCCCCGGGAAAAGTACACCTTGAATGTAGGAATATTTCAAGGCGGGAAAGCATGCAACGTGGTGGCGGATTATGCCATGCTTTCAGGCACGGTCAGGACCTACTCTGATGAACTCGCGGAATACATATTAAAAAGGCTCGGGGACATTACCAGGGGGGTTGTATCAGGAGCCGGCGGGAAATATAATCTTGTCCTTAAAAAACAGCTGCCGGTGGTAATCAATGACAAGAAAGTAACCGGTGCAATAATGAAATCTGCCGAAAAGGTCCTCGGGAAAGGCAATACTGTTATACTGGACAAGCCCAGCATGGGTTCGGAGGATTTTGCATTTTACCTGCAGAAAAAGCCGGGCTCCTTTTTCAGGCTTGGAACCGGGAATAAATCGAAGGGGATTACAAGTGATTGGCATAGCAGCACCTTTGATATTGACGAGGATGCACTGGAGTACGGTGCCAGGATATTTGTCCAAATTGTCATGGATCACATGGATGGGATATAAACAGCATTATGTGTATCACCTTCGCGCATTGTACAAAAAAGTGGCTTAACAATAATTTAAACTTTTTTAAACTAATTATGGTGTACTTTAAACTAATTATGGTGTACAATGATATTATACAATGATATAATATACATATACATATACAAAAAATTGGGGGATAAATTATGCAGGAGATTTATAACTCCATACTGGATTATGTAAAAACCCTTGAAATTATCGATACCCATGAGCACTTGCCCGGAAAAGAAGAACACCTGGTACAAAATACTGATATTTTAAAGGAGTACCTGCTTCATTATTTCAGTACTGACCTGGTTTCCTCCGGCTTGTCCAGGGAAAAGTTCAACATTGTCGTTGACGCTTCGAAGCCCTTGATGGAGCGGTGGGAGATTGTTGAGAAGTACTGGGAAAACGCTAGGTATACCGGTTACGGCCGGGCAATAGATAATGCGGTGAGGGAACTGTATGGTATAGAACGTATTGACCGAAATACCATCGAAAAGGCAAATGAGTTTTTTCTTAAAGCGCGCAGGGATAATCCCTACAGGAAGGTACTCAAAGAGAAGTGCAAAATCCGCACTTGCCTTGTAGACAACATGGATTTGGATTCAGACAGGAATTATTTTACACCTGTATACAGGTTTGATTCTTATATTTTTTTCCGCAATATTGAACAGGTGAAGCAGCTATCCAGGGAGGCCGGGATTGCAGTTACCTCCTTCGATGATTGGCTGGAACTGGCGGAATGTATGATAGAGCGGGCCATTTCACGGGATGTAGTAGTTTTCAAGAGCGGTCTTGCCTATGAGCGCCCAATCTACTATGAAAAGGTGAACTATGCCCAGGCCGAGGCAGCTTTTAACAAGATATTTAATTATTTTCACCTGCCTAATTCGGCCTCCCGTGAAC
>JAAZDH010000375.1 GCA_012512865.1 Clostridiaceae bacterium
ATATAAATAAGAATATAGACACCTATTACATTTCTCCATAAGTCACTTCCTCGTTAATCACATTATATTACATTTTACATAATTTGTACAATCATTAATATGATTCTTAGCATTCCGTTAATTCCTGCTTGGTTAAAAAGGATTACCTCCCGCCTCTATTTCTCCTATAAAATTTTTACGCTATGTTACCATATTTACGAATTGGAATATATTTCTAATTAAGCAGGCCTTGTTTAACAATGCAGTTTTAATGTGAGTCAATGCAACACTGGTTAACAACCTGCATAATGCGGATTATAAAAGGTTTACTATAATGCCTTTATAAGTGAGCGATAACACGCAGCTGGACTAACGTAAGAAATGGGTTCCGGCTTGCTATAATGCCTTTATAAGTGAATGACAACACCCGGAAATTGATTGTAAAATAAATAAAAAGGGGATGTGTCCCTTATGTCACGCGTGTACAACGATAATAAATCGTTCATTTATTTTTTTTTATTTTTTCTTGTCAATATAATAGGAGGGTGGGCTTTCAGGATTCCTTGAATAAGCTGATATCGCCTTCTTGCCGTGTATGATGCTCTTGATTTGTTTTTTGCTTTCATCTATTATTTTTGACATCATTTCATTGTTTTGCTTTTCAATGACACCAATTTCCGCAATAATTCCAAGGACTTTCATGGTAAATTCCCTCAAGTCCTTTGCTCCCTTTATATTAGAGCTGCCAAGCTGTTCTATGCTTTTTATTCCCAGTTTATCCTTCAACCCCGTGAAAGTAGTACTGAACCGCTCATCCAGCGGTTCAATCAAATTAATCTTAACCTGTTTTTCATGTACAAGTTTTTCCAGGGTTTCAAATTCTTCGTTGTTTATGGCGTTTGTTTGAGAAATCGTCAGGTCTAGGATATCTTTCAATATTTCATATTTTTCACTCAATATGCCAATCATTATGTCTATCGTTTCCTTCACGTATTCGCTTGAAGTCACATAAATTCACCCTTCCAACCCCACGATTTTTTTTAATTCCACACTTGTTCTGTCATGCCTTCTTGCCAATTTCATGGCCTGTGCCCATGTATCCCTTAATTCTCTTGCAAACCAAAGCACTTCTTCAAGAATATCTCCATCCTTCTTTAAATTTGCATCAACAAGCTGGCGAAGCATGTAATCGTACAAAAGCTGGAGGTTTGAGGATATATCGTACTTCATATCAAGAGTTGCCTGCAATTCCTGTAATATTTCCTGGACCCTTATTATGCAGTTATTTGCTTTTTCAAAACGATTTTCATCAATTGCCGCCCGGGCTTGCATAATAAACTTAATCATGCCGTTATAAAGCATTAACGTAAGCTCCCCGGGAGTTGATGAAAAAACCGTGTTTTCCCTGTATTGATCATTTACCTTGTTACTATATGCATTATTTGAAATCATGGACTCCTCCTCTCCTAAACACTAAATTCTAATACTAACACCTGGATTATCCCACAAATGCTCAACTATTGTTTAACTTGTACTTAATTTGTTTTCTTAACTAGTTTATTTATTGCAATTAATTTATTCTTAGCTTGTTTACAGCCCTGTTTAATTTATTTTTAACTCGTCCATGTCTTGTTCCCGGTTTATTTTTATAAACTTGCAAGCTGCACCTATTATGCCTATTATACAAATCCACATTAATACCTGCTAAATTGCATAAACTGCATTGACAGCCAGTTGCTCTGCGCATTCATTTGGCCGATTATGCGCTCCATCGCTGCAAACTTTGCAAAATATTCATTTTCTTTTTGAATCAGCCTGTTATACAAGGAATCAATTTCATATTCATAAGTTCTAATTTCCTCGTAAATCATGTTTGAAAATTCCGATGTATCTCCCTCCATACCTGCCTTTTCAAGCAAAAACCCCTTCTTGCCCTGTGAATTTCTCATCGTGCTGATGTTGTCCTCGATTATATCAAGCAGCCTTTGGGCAAGCCCTGATTCCCTGTACCTTGCCGCCCTTTCCCCGGCAGTCATTGTCCTTGAGTACGAAGGATGGGTTTCCGATTTTTTGGCAAACAGCTCCATGACTGCATCAGGATTGCTTGCTATGGCTTCCTTAAGCTTTGTTTCATCTATTTTCAGCTTGCCCCTTTCCTCGTACGGGCCCGTGGTTATGCCTATCCCGGCAAGGTTTATGTTTACTCCTTCAACCTTGTCATACAATGCTTTCCTCATGCTGAACACTATGTTTTCAAGCAGGCTGTCATTCCGAAGAAGTCCTGTTTTTGCCTTTGCTTCCCACAACTCTATTTCTTTTTCGCTCATTGCTTCTTTTTGCTCTTCTGTCAATGGCAGGTAATTCCTGTCGTATTTTTCGTTCAGTTTTTTATTTATATCATCAATCATGCTGTTGTACTCTTCCACGAAACCCTTGATAATTTCATACACCCCGTCGACATCTACACTGACCTGGATGGTCTGTACGGTGCTGCTTGCTTCCTTGACCGTGTAAGTAATCCCGTTGACAGTAAAAGTATTGCTGCTCCTTACTATTGACTGCCCGTTTATCTTGACCTCGGCATCCTCGCCATACCTGGTGATGGGAGAAACCGTACTTACCCCCGAAGCCCCGTTTCCTGCCCCATCTCCATCACCATCACCGAAAAAGTTGCCCCCCGCCTGGCCTATTTTTATGTTCTCGCCCGAACCAAGCTGCTTTGCAGTAATTTCAAACTTGTCCGTTATTTCATTGTAAGTAATTATTACATTGGCGTCCTTGTCGTTGTTTATAGCATTCATCATGCTTGACAAGGTTACGTTTTTTGAAAAAACAAACTCCTTGCCGTTAATGGAAAACACCAGGTTTTCATTTTCATCAAAAGCCAACGGGTTTGTAAACCTAGATGAAAGCTCCGCAAGGGTCAAACTTGTATCTAACCTGTTGCTTGAACCTGGAGAAATATGCAGGTAAACAAGCCCGTCATCGGAGCTCCCGCTTAGCAATGTTATCCTGCTTGCCCCGCCTGTTGTATCAAAGGCCAGTTTAAACTTCCCTGCTTCCTCCACCCAGTTTACAACCACTTTCCCGCCCCCGAAGGCACTGTCGATTTTACCCTGCAAGTCCAGGGCAACTTCCTCTATGGTAGTTTCAGCGGTGTAATTTCCCATTGTAATCTCTTTTGAGACACCGTCCAGCACAACCGTTATATTCCTGCCCCCGGCATTTAAAATATCGTCCCTGCTTATGCCTTCGCTGCTTTTTAGCCGGGCAGTAACTGTTGCAGTACTTTCCGCTTTTGCCGCCGTGGCCGCCCGGATTACCTCCACCTTGTAACTGCCGGGAATGGCACCCGCACTCGCCACTGCAGTCACCACCGAGCTATTCGTGCTCACGGCACTCATTTTTTTATAAGCGGACTGGGAAAGCATGTAGGTTTCAGGTTTTACTATGTTGAAATACTTATCCTTCATCCCTCTCAAAAGGTTTATTATGTTCCTGTATTCATCCCTTTTCCACTGGGCGAGCTGTCTCTTTTGGTACAACCTGTCAAGAGGAGCCCTTTCAAGCTTCATGAGATTGCTTACTATCAAGTCCGTGTCCAGTCCCGTGGCAATCCCGCTTATACGCATTTGTGAAGTAAACAAATTAACCCCCATGTTTGCCATTTAAACATCTACCTTCTTTCATCAACGATTAGCCCGATCATTTCCCATATCATGGCCACAAGGTCAAGTATTTTCTCGGGAGGTATTTCCCTTATAACTTCCTCCGTTTCCGCATCTATCACTTTCACCATTATCTCTTTTGTTTTCTCATGGATTGAATACTCAAATCTCCGGCTTGCAATTGATACGGCCTTGTTCGCGCACTCAATGGCTTGGATAACCGTTTTGTCGCTTAGTGTCTTTTCCGGTATTGATGTTGTAAACTCCGGGTGTTGCTGAACATTTTTGCTTTCATTTTCCTGCTCGGCAGCCCTTCTTGCCTCATGTGCCTCCCTGACAGCCGCAGGCAGCCTGCCAAGTTCTTCCGCTGATAAATGTTTCACAACACCAGCATCCGTGCCAGTTACTTTCATACAAGATCCCTCCGTGAATCAAATTTAAATCAAATTTATGTAAATTTACAATTTGTAAAACGGTATAACAAGCAAAGCACTGCAAAAACCCTTAAGCAACCATTTATCTTTTATTAAGTGGTGCTTAATATAATATCTCTTACCCATTAAATATATCGGAAATCTACAGGGAATATTTAATGAATTATATATGATATAAAACATGCGATAAAACATGCATTGTAAAAAATGAGAATACAACAAAAATGCCCAGTGAGGTATTTATTTCAAAAAAACGCAATTAACGAAATGCAATTTATGATAACGCCATGAATTATTACATAATATAAAAAAACATTCTATAAGAAACAGCATATAAAAAACAGCATGCTCGATACAATATGCGTTTCATTCTCCAGCATGGTTTTGCCATGGTTTTATTCGTAATAAACGGGTCTCCTGTATCTTCGCGTATATAGCAGCTTTAGAAGCAATATCCCGCCTAAAAACCCTCCTATATGCGCCCACCATGCTATGCCGCTGCCCCTGACGCCAATAAACGTGCTTATGGCCCCATTGTACAACTGCAGCAAGAACCACACTGCCAGGTATACCAGGGCGGGAACTTTTATAAACATGGGTAAGAACAGAACAGGAATTAAAGTTGTTATTCTCGAATAAGGGAAAAGTATAAAATATGCCCCCATAACTCCTGCAATAGCTCCCGATGCGCCAATAGCCGGTATATAAGAACTTGTATGGAACATAAAATGGGATACCATTGCTAAAAAACCGCACAGCAAGTAAAACAGTATAAATCTAAAATGCCCCAGCCTGTCTTCCACATTATCTCCAAAAAGCCATAAACTCCACATGTTACTTATAAGGTGGGTCCAGCTGCCATGAAGAAACATGCTTGTGAAAAACGGGTAAATTGCACTTACATGGAATCCATTTTCAGCAATATCACTAAGAAACATTGTTGGAACAAAACCATACTTGTACACAAAAATTTCTTCGAGCCTTGTAGGTAACAGGAACTGAAAAAGAAACACCACGAAGTTTACGGCTATCAACGTGTATGTTACTATAGGTTTTTTCAGGCTCGGAATGTTATCTCTTAGCGGGATCATGCATCTTTCTCCTTAATCACCTGTTCTTCAATCACTTGTTCTTTGTTCCATGCTTCTTTGTATTGTTATATCTATTTTAATCCAGTACCGGGTCATATTCAATACTGCCCATTATATTCCCATTCTATTCTTTTTATATTCTTTTATTGATATTATTTGTTGATATTTTATTGCCGTTATATATTAACTACCACCATATGTTCATTAATAACAATAGTATTAATATCATTATGGATCTTGATAATATATTATGGATTATAATTGTAATTATTACTATGTTTATGATTATTATGTTCATGATAATTATAATTATTATTCTCATGATTCTCATGATGCTCATGCCTACCCTTGGATTTCTACGGTGTCATGCACAAATTTACAAATGACTTGATCCGGCTGGGCGACAGCCTGGCGGCAATGCGCACCTATGATTTGATACGCGCCCTGGATGCGATTCCATACATTGACGATAAAATTGATCTTTCGGATATACATTTATACGGGCACGGGGAATATAGTCTCTACGCCGAATTGGCCGCGGCAATTGATGAACGGATGAAATAGGTAAGGATAAAAAGGGATCCAAAACTTTTCCGGCTAGCCGGTGAACACCACTATGAAATATATGATATAATGAGTATAGTTTTGCCGGGCGTGTTGAAATACTTTAACCTGCCCGGCCTTCGCCACTGGTACAAGCATAAATACCAGGAACAAATTTAAGAATCTGTGAATTTAAGGGAGGTTGTTTTACAGTGTCAAAAGATATTTTACTCGAAGTTTGCTGCGGTTCGGTGGATGACACAATAGAAGCCCAAGCAGGAGGGGCAGACAGGGTGGAGCTTAACTCAAGCATCTTTTTCGGGGGATTGACGCCCTCGCTTGGAAGCCTCATAGAAGCCAAAAAACGGCTAAAAATTCCCGTAATGGTGATGATACGCCCAAGGGGGGGCGGTTTTTGCTACACCGATACAGAATTTGAAATTATGAAGCATGACACCCGGCTTGCGGTTGAAAACGGGGCGGACGGTATTGTATTCGGTATTTTAAAGAGCGATGGTACCGTGGACGAAAAGAGATGCGAAGAAATAGTAAAGCTCTCGAAGGACAAGGATACGGTATTTCACCGTGCAATTGATGTTGCTCCCGATCCTTTCAAGGCCTTGGATAGCTTAATAAACCTGGGCATAAAGAGGGTGCTTACAACCGGGCAGCAGAATACCCCCGAAGAAGGGCTCGACCTGATAATAGATTTAATGAAATATGCCGCTGGGAGAATAGAAATCCTTATAGGAAGCGTTACACCTTTCAACGTGGATTACATCGTGGAAAAAACCAGGTGCACACAGGTCCATATGGCATCATTCAGGACCGAGCGCGACACGTCGACCCTGGCAAGACCCCACATTTATTACGGATTTGCCCTTTATCCCCCGGAGGACCGTTACGAACTGGCAAACCGCAACGTTATATCAATTGTAAACAATAAGTTAAAAAAATAATAAGTTGATAAAAATGCGTTGATTAAATGGCAAACGGCAAAATTGAACCAAGTCAAAACCAGAAAACCAGGTTAATACCAGGCCATTACCAGGTTAAAACCAGGTTGGAGCCGGATTTAAGCTAATTAAACCGCGTATTAAACCGCGTAATTAAACTACATACCGGAGTGAGGTTTGCAGCTGTCATCATACATGCGCCGCCTTAAATCGAAAGGCGGTTTTTTTATTAAAACCAATAATACCTTGGTATTTTACTAAGTCCCTGTTTTCATACGCATCGAAATTATCGCAAACCAGTTACAAAGTATTTCTTCAATACTCCTTATTTTAAGTTCATTGTTATAATCCAAACCACATATAACACATTTTAAAATGACATAACAGCATGTTTTTATTTGTTTTAATTTTTATAATATGGTATAATTTGGTTATGTAATTACATGAAAATAATGTATAAATAAATGAATAATACATCATAATTAATATAACTAATAAGTTATATTATTTAATTATTGTTGCAATTATAACCTATAAGTAATATAATAATAGTGAGGTCAATATGGATAGGATATGCAATGTAATATATCCTGAAAAGTTTAATGCAAAAAGGATACGTGCCCATTGGGATTATGAAAATGCCTTAATTGATATTATAGAGAAAAGCGGCTTTAAGTCAATTTTACAGGTCTTTATATAAATAGGTTAAAATTCTTAGAAGAGAGGATGGAAAAATGTATAGAAAGAAGAAAATGGTTTGAGAAATTAAAATATACAAAAGAATTATATTCTATGAAAATAGACTCTTCAAAAAATATACGAATACTATTTACCTTTGTTAATTATAAGAGTAATAAATTTGCTATCTTATTATATCCATTTGAAGAAAAGGATAGAAAAACGGGCAGCGATAATAGTTATCAAACAGCTATAGTTATTGCCTTGAAAAGACTAAGAGAGATTACAGGAGGAGGTTGATATAAATGAGTGAATTATTTAAACTACCTGATGCATGGGAGATGATAGAAAGAATATCTGATGCATCGGCCATGGAAAAAGTGGAACTCTATGACATTTATTATAATATTTCAACTAAAATATTTGATTACAGGATGTCACAAGGCTGGCCGCAGAAAGAGCTTGCCAAAGTTTTAGGAGTGAGCCAAGCCATGGTTTCAAAACTTGAAAGCGGCGAATATAACTATACGGTTGAACAACTGTGGAAAATATCTAAAAAGCTAGGATGGAAGCTTAATATTAGCTTTGAAGAAGATATGGATGAGAAGTATGAAGTATGCTATGAAAATGATAATATTGAGATTCTTGATTTGGCGGTGGGATGATGATTAATGGAAAAGCTGTGAAGGCGGATTTTCAATTTATTGGGAATAGAGTAAGAGATCTTGAAATTCATACAAAAATGATAGATACAATAGGGAAAAAAGTCTCCACATCATTTGAATTTGATTATAATATAATTGAACTATGTGAAGAAAAAGGACACTTATTTGGTGTTATTGAATTTTTGGTAAAAGGAAAAGCAAAAGCGGGGAAATCTTTACTATTTAGTATTAGCTTGGCAATGGAAGGTGCTTTTGTCGGAAACCCCGAGTTGCTATCAATTGATAAGTTTAAAGATATGCTTGAACTTAACGGTGTTATTACATTATCTCAAATATCAAGATCTTTCTTGATAAGCGTCACCAGCCAATCGGGCATTAATCCTCCTGTAAGATTACCTATGATCAATGTTTTTGCCTTAAGGGAACAAAAGAGAAACCTATTACAAAAAAAAGACTTATAGATTCTCAGAGGAAGTTTACCATAATCAATAGCTGATTCAATTATTTACTATTTTTACAAAATGAAAATGCAATTTTTTTAATAAAAGATAATTTGAATGCGGCCGGCCGCACTAAGCATCTTGAGTTCTCCGCCAATTTTTACTATATTCTCGTGAATAGCTCCTCTATATCTTATCCTCTTGTCATTCCCATACATCCTTATTGAAGGAATAGAACTTGAAAATTGTCTACTGCTTTTATCCATTAACTAAACTAAAACTTATAATTAAAAAGGGAGCAATTTTACTTGCTCCCTGCTTTTGCTGTAATAGCCGCACTGCAATAATGACTATCTCAACAACTGTAATACTGTCTGAGGGGCCTGGTTCGCTTGCGCCAGCATCGCCGTTGCTGCCTGTTGCAAGATGGTCTGCCTTGTAAATTCCATCATTTCTTTTGCCATGTCTACATCCCTGATCCTGGATTCAGCTGCCTGCAGGTTCTCTGCTGCATTGTCAAGGTTCTTGATAGTATGTTCAAGACGGTTTTGTATTGCACCTAATGACGAGCGTTCGGAAGAAAGTGATTTAATGGCACCATCTATGGTGGCTATAGCAGCGTCTGCTCCGGCTTGATCGGAAATATCTACACCCTCTACGCCCAGGCCGGTAGCGCTCATATTATTAATTGCAATTGTCATTGATTGTTCATTATTTGCTCCTATGTGAATAACCTTGCTGGTAAAAGTTCCGTCCAGCAAATTTTGCGTATTAAATTCCGTATCACTAGCAATCCTATTCAGTTCGCTTATCAACTCCCCAACTTCTTTCTGGATCTCTGTCCTATCGTCATCCGTGTTAGTATCGTTGGCCGCTTGGACTGCCAGTTCCCTCATCCTCTGGAGAATTGCATGCGATTCATTTAGCGCTCCTTCTGCCGTCTGGATAAGTGATATACCGTCTTGAGCATTCCTTGAAGCTTGTATCAACCCCCTGATCTGCGCTCTCATCTTCTCCGAAATTGCAAGACCTGCAGCATCGTCGCCTGCCCGGTTGATCCTGTAACCGGAGCTCAGCTTTTCCATTGATTTTGCAGTAGAATTGTTTGTGATTGTCAGCTGGCGGTAAGTATTCATCGCCATTATGTTGTTGTTGATCCTCATAAAAATACCTCCTTGTTTTTTTCTCCGGACCTCCATGCCCGGGATTTTTTTATTTGCATTTTTCACTCGGCCGCAGTGAAAATACAAATCGCAACCTCTATATACAATATCGTTTTTTTTTGCCTGGACTTTATAGAAGAATAAATCTTCCTTCGGATTTGTTCACTATTTTGCCTGTTTAACACTAATTTGGACAGCTTGGCTTATTTAAAAAAGCTGTTTCCGAATTTAATAGCCGTCATCCTCAATTTCAACAAATAAAGCTCTCCTTATGACATCCGGTTGGAAAGCTTCGCTGGATTCGGCTGCCTTCCTGTTCTCCTCCTGGATTTCAAGGTAAATTTCTTTTCGATGAACGGGAACATTTTTTGGAGCCCTTACCCCTAAACGGACCTGGTCCCCTTGTATGTCCAGCACTGTAATTTCAATACCGTCACCTATTACTATAGACTGGTCTTTTTTCCTCGTTAAGACTAGCATTTGCCCTTACCTCCTGTATGGCAGCTTCATCCATGATATAATGCCTTATGCTGTACTTGTTTGTATCGAGTATGACCTGCATGCCTTTATTGTTTTTTATGTTTATTACAAGGGGAGCCTTCAGGTTTATGCTTGTTTTTCTAATATCCCCGGGCACAACAGTGATGGCGTATAATACCATGTCAGACTCCTTCTCTATTTCCAGGGGCTCTATTACATCCTCGTCCAACTCCACCTCGTATTCCGGTACAAATACAAACGGGTCTGCTATTGCAAAAGCCAGCATCGGGTTGTCTACGCATTGAAGCCACCTGAAAACAGGTTCACCGGCTTCTCCTGGAGCACATGTATCCAGTATAACAAATTTTTTTTCATCTTCAAAGCCGGGCAGTCCTTCCTCGAATGTAATTATATCTTCCTCCCGGACAACAATTTCTCCAAAATGCCTTGTATTCAATATCATCCAGATTCCCCCATTATCCCGTTATTATATTGTTATTATTATATTTTTATTGCGTTATTGCTGTATTGGATTATTTTTGTATTGGATTTATTATTGTCATATTTTACGTGTGTTTATTTTTTCATCATTTTTCTCGCTTCTATCCCTCATCTATCTCTGCTTACTACTAATTACTATATTATTTATTAAAACTACAATTCATGCAATTCGCACAATTCATACAATTCATACAAACCTGTCCACTTTTACTTCAACCAGTGTTCCCGATGAACCTGGTTTCCCGTCCGACCTGTATACCCTGGTGATGTATTTTACATCAATCCTGGGTCTTTCCCTTGGCAGTGAATAAATAACAAATTCTTTTTCCGCAAAGCAATCCCTTTCAACTATATCAACTATTAGATTTCCCCCCAGTTCAATGGCTGCAAGCCTGTCCCCGTCTGCAGCCGTCCTGCCTATGTATTTAAGTACATGCTGGTAAGTAATTTCAGCACATTCCCTTGTCATCTCCAGGTTACTCTTCCGGCCTATACTTGAAAATGCAGCGTTCTGGTCAATTTCAAGCACCGCCTTCCTGCATTTGTATGTCACATTCCTGACTATTCCAAGTGAATTAGCGTTCGCAACAGAAACCGCTGAAATAATTGCCAAATCAAAGCCTCCTCATTGCTCCAAAGCTTCAAAGCTTACAATACCCTACAATGCCCTGAAAAAACAGCTTCTTCTCCCTGGGAAATCACTTTATCCCGCCGGGAAATCAACCTCCTCATCTTAAGAAATCCATGAGGGTTGGCATAATTATTCTTGCTCCGCTTGCCAGGGAAGCCCTGTAGACGTTTTCCTCGTTTTTCAGGTTTATTATGACCTCGGCTTCATCTATATCCTCGTTCAAGCTCATCAGCTTGGTAAAGTTTATTATGTCGTTTTCCAACCGGTTTAACGTGAGCTCGAGCCTGTTCATCCTTGCCCCGATGTCAGCCCTTACCCTCAGGACATTGTTAAATGTATTATCCACTTCCGCTATTATACTTGCCACCTTTGTTCCATCCCCGGAATCCAGGGCAGCAATATAATCGTCAAAAACCTTGATTAATGCCGGGGTTTCCCCTTCCACGGCGTCTTTCTCATTACTAAAAAGGTCTCCCCCGGTGACATTTACTTTTATGCTATCACCTATGCCTATTTCAAAATTCAGTTGTTCAACCGTATCTGAAACATCAATATTGTAAGTTCCGTCTTCCCTGAGTAGGGGCTTGTTCGTGCTGAAGCCGGAAAATATGTACCTTCCTGCATAAGCCGTATTTGCAAGATGTATCACCTGTTCCCTCAGTTGTATTATTTCTTCTTTTATTTTCTGCAAGTCATCAGGGTTTTTCGTGCCGTTGCTTGCATCAACCGCCAATTCCCTTGCCCTTTGCAGCACATCGCCAAGATTCGCAATAGTGTCCTCCGTTATTTCCATCCAGGAGCGGGCATCATCCGTATTTCTCTTGTATTGCAATACTTCAGCCACATCAGTCCTTAGTTTAATCGCCCTTGCAGCCGCTACCGGGTCATCCGAGGGAACGGAGATTTTTTTCCCGGTGGCAAGCTGGTACTGGTACTTCTCCATTCTCTTTAAGTTCTTCCCTATGTATGTCACCATGTTATTTATGAGCATATTGTTGGTAACTCTCACCTGTTATCACCCCTTCATGCCAAATCGCTTTTTTCGGTTCACCCCACACCAAGCCTGTTTATCAAGGTATCATAAACCTCCCCCATCGTTACGATCATCCTTGCAGCTGCATTGTATGCATGCTGGTATCTCACCATGTCGGCCATCTCCTCGTCCAGGGAAACACCGGAATCAGAAAGCCTCCGGTTTTCCACCTGCCTTATAATGTTCATCCTGTTATCAGAATGCCTTGCCGCCTGCTGTGAATCTATCCCAAGCGTTGCTATCAGCGACTTCATGAAATCCTCGGCAGTACCCTCGGTAAATATACGGGTATCATGCCTCATTTTTACAAGCTCCGACACCACCACGGCATTTCCTGCTTCACCTTCCCTGTCGGAAGCAGCAATGCGAGTATAATCCTCCAGGACGTCGCTGCTCACGGTGAAATTCTTTGCAGTTAAATATTTATACCTTTCCACGATACCGGCAGGATCCGTCGCACCACCTATAAAAGAACTGCTGTCCATCGGTTTCCCATCGCCACCTGTCATGGTGAAAAACCTAATCCCCGTAGCAGCTGTAAGAGGGCCATCTCCATCAGGGTCAAGGCTATACCCGCCGGCGTGCCCCATCCCATCCTCGCCAGGGTCAATCGCACCATCACCATTTATGTCAATATAGCCCTCGTTAAATGCCATTGCAAAAGTCCTTACAAACTCGTTCATCTGCCTTATGTAATAAGGTATGCCCTTAAAAGAAGGGCTTTTCCTGGTACCGTCGACTCCTATCATGCCGTTGTTTCCATCCCTTATGTCAATAAGGCCTTTTAACTCGCCGCTTCTCGGCTCAAATTTATTCCCGTCTTCCCAGCTTATTTCATATAAACCCGGTATGTCTTCCTCGTTTAATCTCATGCTTTCATCCCTGCGGGTCAGCTTTAACTTGGATACGTTAAAGTGGTTAACAAGGGTCTTGCCGTTAATGGTAACCACGAAATGCTTGTCGGGCCTTCCATCAGGCATTACGCCGACGGTCACCTCGTATGCTTCAATGTTTACAATCTTGGATAACTCGTCCAACAGCAGGGTCCTCCTGTCCCTTAAATCATTTGCCATGCTTCCGTCCAGTTCTGCCATGTATATCTGCTTGTTCAGGCCCTGTATTTGCTCCGCGATGGAATTTACCTGCCCAACCTTTATCCTGATCCTCTGGTCAACATCGGCCTGCATTTTTTCAAAATGTATTGCAATGCTGTTAAAATACTTTGCCAGGGTAACCCCGTTTTGCTGTACAAGGGCCCTGACCTGCGCGCTTGAAGGGTCTTTCATCAACTCCTGGAGCCCATTGAAGAATTCATTCATGATCATCGTAAAACCACCCTGGGAGGGTTCATTAAAAGTTACCTCCATGTCCCTCAGCAGTTCCATTTTTACCGACCACTCACCGTATGCCTTGTTTTCGCTCCAGTATTTATAGTCCAGGTACTCGTCCCTTATCCTGTTAATCGATACAATCTCCGAGCCGGCACCCATCATGCCGATGCCCGGCAAGAGATAAGGAGATGCCGCCACCTGCACGGCTTTTTGCCTGGAATACCCCGGTGTATTTACATTATTTATATTGTGGTTGATTATATCGAGATGTTTTTGCGCGGTAAAAAGCCCTTTTACCGCAGTATTAAATCCAAAAAACGATCCGCTCACATACAGCACCCGCCTTCAGCCGCTTATAGTCTTCCTACTATGCCCATGCGGTTGATAATAGTCTCAATCATTTGGTCTATAACATTAAACGCCCTTGAAGAGGCATCATATGCAAATTTATATTTCATCATGTTGGTCAGTTCTTCATCCAGGGAAACGCCTGACAGGGCTTCCCTCTTCGCATTAACCGCCCTCAGCAGGTTACCCTGGTTTTCGGCAACGTTTAATGCCTGTGCCCCGCTTTGCCCTATTTTTAAAATTAGAGCCTGGTACTATTCGTCTATGCTCAACATTCCGGTCTCATCGGCGATTAACGGCTCATGCCTTATGTTTGCCATTTGCAAGGCTATTATGTTGTCGCCGCTTTTCCCCGAGGAAGATGCCACTATATTGGCTAAATCATCAAGATTGTCGTTAAGTTTGATATTCCCCGGCGCAATGGGAATTGCGCTATTAACCGGCACGAAAAAGTCTTCCCCATCCGTGGGAGGCTGCTTCAAGGTTTTGCCGCTCCTGTGCAAGTCGTTAACCCTCTCCACCATTGCCTTGACTAAATTATTCAACATCTCTCTTGCTTTATAAACGCTGGTTATTGAACCCCTTTCGTCTTCTTCCGTTCCACCGGCCTTGCCTATTGAATCCATCAACCCTTTTATTGTTCCGCTTTCCAGGGATACCTCCGCTCCCAGCTCGGAAACCCTTACCACAGGCGGCGAAATGCTTCCTTTATTTTCTTCCAGGTATAATTCCCTGCTTTTTCCCCCGTTTACTACTGTATAACCGCCAATAGTAATATAAAACCGTCCATCTGCCGTTTCCTCTATATTAGCATTTACAAGCCTTGTCAACCTGTCCGCGAGAACATTTCGCTGGTCCCTTAAATCATTGGCAGTGCCGCCTGCTAACTCGTACTTGTAAATCTCGGTGTTGAGTTTTGCTACCTGGGAAGTTATTTCATTTACTTCATCAATGCGCACCCTTATTTCGGCGACCAAGTCCTTTTGAAGTTTATCCAGCTGTTCTCCCATATGGTTCAAGGTATTTACAAGGTTTTCCGCCCTCTGTCTTACAATAGCCCTTACTGTCAAGCTATCGGGGTCCTTGGACAGTTCCTGCCAGGAATCCCAGAATTGGTTCATGACATACTGCAGTCCTTCCGACATCGGGTCGCCCAGTATGGCCTCAAGGTCTTGAACCGTCTTAAGCCTTGCTTCCCAGTAGCCAAAAGCCATGCTTTCATTCCTGTACATAACATCAAGGAACCTGTTTCGCACCTGTCTTATCTGCTGCAGGCCGGCCCCGACGCCGTACTGGTAAATCCGGTTCTTCCCCTGTACAGTCCAGTAAGGAGCATCTGCTATTATGGCCTGCTGCCTAACATATCCTGGGGTATTCAGGTTTGAAATGTTATGCCCGGTAACGATGAGCGCCCTTTCACTTGTATACAACCCCGATCTTGCTATTTCATAACTTCCAAATCCGGCTGCCATGTAAATTACCTCTTGTTATACCCGTCTAAAACCTTAACTTTGAAGTTTATATCTCTTTTCCTGACGCTTGACGTTTAGCGCTAAATATTTATTAACAACTTAATATTTACTAACGTTTAATATTTGTTAAAATTAATAATTAATGCTTAATGGCTTAAAGTTTAAAGTTTAACATCAAAAAGGCTCAATTTTTCACTATTCCCTTCTTTTCCGTCCCTGCTGTAGTTGATTCCCTTGTCGTTTGTTGAAGATAACAGGTTTAGCGAGAAATCTATATATTCGAGAGAAGCATCTATCAGAACTTTATTCCGCATGTTTGTTTTCCTGATTTCTTCAATTGTACATAGAATATTGGCCCTGGCCTTCTTTAGTTTTTCCGCCCATGCCTTGTCCCATCCCTTATCCCATGCCTTGTCCAGGTTGTCAATAATTGACGAAATGGTAAGGGAGGAAGCCTCTACACCCATTCCACAAGCTATTTCCGACACTGCCTGTTCCCTTGTTTCCTCGAGTTCTCCCACGCTTTCAATTAAAACCAGCTCGTTTTTCGTGATATTTTCAAGTTCTCTTACATCCCCGTTTATTAACACTTCCGTTTTCTGCCTTGAAAGGTCAAGAAACTTGGAATATAGCTCGGCTTCTTTCTCAAATATGGATAATAACTTCACCGGCGGGCTTAAGTCCAACATAAGTATTCCTCCAGGTTTAAACTTTTTCATCAAATACCGACTTTATTATTTTTTCAGCAATCTTCTTTCCCTCAACGTTATAATTTCCCGACTGCAACTGGCTTGCTATTTTCTCCACCTTTTCCTGCCTGATGTCAGGAATCTCCTTCAGGTGCTTCATGGCCACCTGGTAATCTTTTGCCGTATCAGATATTGATAATACATCCTTTCCTTGGTTTGCCCTGGAAGTCTCCCTAATCTTATCCATACGCTTGTTTTTGCCATCTATCCCGGACACCCCGGGAACATTCCTCCATATCCTCATGAATTCTTCTCCACCTCTTTCCAGTAATAATATCGGTAAATCTAAATAAATATTAACACAATTAATTAATATTTAAATTGCATATTATTTTAACATGGCTGCCTGACCCTTTTTCTTTTATTTTTTTAAATGGTTACCTGCGCTTTCTCCTGTCATCTTTCAACAGGTATCTCATCCCGATACTGCCGGCTTGGGAATGCCCGTTTTCCAAGCGCAACTTCTCTTCTATTTTACTTGCCGTTTTTGAAAACTCCGCCGACATGTTCCTGCTGCACTCATCACAGAACTTGCCTGTTTTTATTGCCTTCCCGCATCTTTCACAGAGCAATACCGGCAATCCCTCATCCCCGATAATTTCCAGCCTCCCGTCCCTCAAGTATTTCTTTATCTTGTCTATCCTGATATCAAGCTCGCTTGCAACCTGGTAAATTGAAGCTCCCGGGTTTTCCATGAGGTATTTTTTTATCCTTTGGAACTCCGCTTCCTCCTCGTGCCTGCATGTGTTGCATATAGCATTTCCTCCAACATAGTTGAATAATTTACCGCACCTTTTGCAATTTTTCAATTCAGGCATATCCAGACCTCCCCTTATCATACATATATCATTCACCTCATATATCCATCACATATGCCTTATATGTTCCTCATATATACATAGTGTTTATATCACATCACATATACATAACATATGTGGTATACATGTATCATAATTGCGCTATATCATGTAAAGCTGCTGCAACAACCACGGCGTAAACCTGCCTTGCGCCGGCCTTTTTCAGCACTTTGCTGCATTCATTCAAGGTATAACCCGTTGTTAATACGTCATCCACCAGCAGGATTGACTTTCCTTCCACCTCGTTTTCATCGGTCACCGTGAAAGCATCTTTAACATTGATATACCTCTCGTTCCTATGGAGTAGGCTCTGTGTGTCCGTATGCCTAATCCTGGCTAAAAGGCGTGATTTATCAGGTATTCCTGTAATCTTTCCCAGTTCCCTTGATATGAGGAGGGATTGATTGTACCCCCTTGTTCTTTCCTTTCGCTTATGCAGGGGCACGCTAATGACCATGTCAAATTCATCCATGTTTTTTACAGCCTTCAGCCTTTGTGCCGTCAAATTCGCAAAAGCCCTGTAATATGAATATTTTCCAAAATACTTGTACCTGATTATTGCCTCCTTTACAATACCCTTGTATTCGCATGTACAAAATATTCCATCAAACCATACCGCTTCAGCATCGACCCCGTGCATGAAGCTTTTCAAAAATACTGAATTATCCTTTATCAATGGCACCTTTCCAATGCATTTTGTGCATATTTCCAGTTTTTCTTTATATTCAAGCAGTTCCGAGCAAAATATACATTTGGGTGGAAAAACCAGCTTGTTAATATAATCTATAATGCGTGCTGCAAGCTTAATAATACCCTCCTGCAATTCAACCTCTCCCGGCAATTTAGTCTCAACTTAACCTCCCCTGTCGATTTATTTTCAGCTTTCCTGGGTACTCCCTTTAATGCTCCTTTAAATACCCTCCCAAATGTATATGTATATCGTTTATATTGTTCATGCTTATATTTATATCGGAATAATTTTTCAACACTGTAGCTTGCCTTAAGCTTTCAATTCACCATGGTTCGCAGCCTTGTACCGTTCAATCATTCATCTTCCATCATGTACTGTGCTCCATGCCTTGCGAGTTTTTCCATCAGGCCGGAATATCTAAGTGTCTCCCTGTGATTATTTACCATGAAATGCAGCATATTCTTCATTCCCACTATTACCACCATATCCCTGGCCCTTGTTATTGCTGTATATAAAAGGTTGCGGGTCATCAACACGGGCGGGCCGGGGAATACCGGCAGTATCACCACGGGAAATTCGCTTCCCTGGCTCTTGTGTATTGTTATCGCGTAAGCAGGTTCAATTTCATCAAAAGCATCGTAAGAATATTCCACCACCCTGTCCTCGTCAAAAACAACCGTTATGATTTCACGCTCATTATCAATATCCTCAATAATGCCCATATCTCCGTTAAATACCCCCAGCCCTTCCATGTACACGCCGCTTTCATCGCCTGTCCCGGCATTGGCCAGTCTTGGCCCCTTGCTGAAACCCACATCACGTTTTTGCCCCTGTGTTTGCTTTACCCACCTGACATTGTAATTATTTTTGATTTGCATTACTTTATCCCCTTTTCGATAGGTAAAGCCCGGGAATTCCTTTTCCATCTTCCCCGGTCCCCTGGGATTCAATTTCTTCTGGAGCTCAAGGTTTAAGTTTGCCACGCCCGCGTACCCTTTTTTCGTGGGGGTAAGCACCTGTATATCCCTTACGGGATCATAGCCGAACTGGGAGGGTATTCTCCTGTTGCACAGCTCCACGATTGTTCCTACTATGCCGGCGGCATCGTCCCGCTGGATATAAAAGAAATCTTTGCTTTCCGTGTTAAGCAGCGGCATTTCCCCCCTGTTTACCTTGTGCGCATTTACCACGATCATGCTTTCTTCTGATTGCCTGAACACCTCGGTAAGTCTCACCGTTTTTACCGTCCTGCTTGCAATTATATCTTTTAGCACGTTCCCCGGGCCCACGGATGGTAATTGGTCAACATCCCCCACCATTATAAGCTTTGCGCCCGGTTTTACAGCTTTGACAAGGTGATTCATGAGCAATATATCCACCATGGACATTTCGTCCACGATTATGACGTCCGCATCCAGGGGATTGGTTTCGTTTCTTAAAAACACCGGTTTTTCATCCTCGCCCATGAATCCCACCTCAAGAAGGCGGTGTATGGTTTTTGCCTCGAAACCCGTAGCCTCGGTCATCCTTTTTGCGGCCCTGCCGGTAGGTGCAGCCAGCACTATCCTGCAGCCTTGCTCCTTCAAGATATGTATTATACTTTTTATTATGGTTGTTTTGCCTGTTCCCGGCCCTCCCGTTATAACGAGGACATTGTTCGCAAGCGCTTCTATTATGCATTGCCTCTGGGCTGCTGCAAGGGTAATCCCATCCTCCCTGCGAATGTATTCCAGGCATTCCATGATTTCATCCATCCCGTTGCCCTCGTTGTCCTCGTTCTCTTGCCGTCGGCCGTCATTTTCTCCATCACCCGCATCTTTATGTTTACGGCCGTTATTCATTACCACACGGCAACCATACCCCGATAATGCAAGAAGCCCCATCGCAACCCCTATTTCAGCTTTGTAAAATTCATCCTGGTAAATTTTGCTCCTGCTTTCGTTCTCGTTATCCTTCTCTATATATATTGAATCATTGAAAACCATGGACGATAAGGCATTGCGTATATTTTCAATACTTGCGTCAAGAAGCTCCTGTGAATACTGCTCCAACAACCCTTGCGGCAGGTATGTATGTCCATTGGCAGCAGCCTGCACCAACACGTACTTTACCCCGCTGCACACGCGAAGTTCCGACCGGGGGTCAATTCCAAGGGTTGCAGCAATGCGGTCGGCGGTTTTAAAAGAAATTCCCTGTATTTCATCAACAAGCTTGTACGGGTTTTTCCTGATTTCTTCTATTGTATTATCTCCATAGATTTTGTATATTTTTGCGGTATATGCAGGGCTGATTCCATGCTCATATAAAAATGCCACAATCCTGGTGAATTCCCTGTGCTTGACTAGGGCTTGTCCTATCTCGAGGGCTTTTGACAGGCTTATGCCTTTAATTTCAGCCAGCTTTTCCGGCTGCTCCAGCATTATTTTCAGGCTTTCCTCCCCGAACCTCCCCACGATTTTTTTAGCCGTTGCCTTTCCAATGCCCTTGATTACCCCGGCCGCCAGGTACCTTTCGATGGCTTCCGCAGTTTCAGGCATGACTTTTTCGTAATACTCCACCTTTACCTGGTCCCCGTAATCAGGATGGGTTGTCCATATCCCACGTATCCTCAGTATTTCGCCGGGAGTTATGAAAGGCATGTAACCTACGACCGTCACCAGCCCCAATCCCAGCCCATCACATTTGCAGGCTATTTCGCATACCATGTAACCATTTGCTTCATTTGAAAATATGATATTTTCAACAGTACCTTCTATAACAACCAATTTATCCTCCGTTACCAAATGTAAAAATTATAGAATCATATAGAATTATTTTATATTTTACGGCATTTTTTCATCACAAGATTATTGCTGATTTTATTTTGATTTTAACCCAAAATCCGGACGAAAATACCAAGACATGTTGAGCATGTCCCATGGTTAAAATCGTTAAAACTACATCACTAAACTCGCAACATTTAAATCCACATTATAAATCTACCATAAATCCAATCCCTTGACAATTTGTCAACCACCAAACCCTTCAAAAACCTTGTTTTTTTCTTCTCCGCTTAGAACAACCATGTTATGGCAATCATAATCTCCTTTTAGCCTGTGAAGGATTTCCCCGGTGCTGTCGTTTGAATCCATATTTACTACGTACAGGCCTCCTTCCCGTATAACATTCTCAAACACCCTGCTTGATAAAACGCTCCTTACCACGCCTTCAATTAATTCACCCTGGTTCTTCACTATAATTGCTATTCTAATACCGGGGTTTCCAAGGTTGAGGTTGCGATAAAAACATTTTACAATCGCCGAAATTGCCGTTATAACCCCGTATAAGGCAAATATGTACATGAGTATATCCATGGCCGCCCCGAATACTTGCGATAGCATGAAAAAACACCCCTTTATTCATAATATGTCAAGGGGTGTGTTTTGTTACAAGTTTAATGAGCAGAAGTTGTCAAAATCAAGGGGCTCGTCTTGTTACAGGTCCAAGCCTATCCTTACCGCAGGTTTTCAGCTTCCTTCCTCAGTATTTCAGCCTTGTCAGTCCTTTCCCATGAAAGGTCCAGGTCTGTTCTTCCAAAATGCCCGTAAACAGCAACCTGCTTGTATATAGGCCGTCTTAAATCAAGCATCTTGATGATTGAGGCCGGCCTTAGGTCAAAGTGCTTATTTACAATTTTTACGATTTCCCTGTCGGGAACGACCCCGGTGCCGAATGTATCCACCGAAACCGAAATCGGCCTGGCTACTCCTATTGCATAGGCAACCTGTACCTCGCACTTTCTCGCAATTCCCGCTGCAACAATATTCTTGGCTACATAACGGGCAGCGTAGGAAGCCGACCTGTCAACTTTCGTAGGGTCTTTCCCGGAAAAAGCCCCCCCTCCATGGCGGGCATATCCGCCATAAGTGTCAACTATGATTTTCCTTCCCGTAAGCCCCGAATCACCCTGCGGGCCTCCAACCACGAAACTTCCTGTCGGGTTGATGTACACTTTCATGTTATCATCCGCAAGACTTCCCGGGATCGATGGTTTTATAACATGTTTAAAAATATCTTCCTCCAAGGTTTCCCGGTCAACATCCGGGCTATGCTGGCTTGAAACAATGACAGTATCAACCCTTACGGGCCTGTCTCCCTCATATTCAACGGTTACCTGTGATTTCCCGTCGGGCCTTAAGTACGGGATCACCCCCTCTTTTCTTACAACGCTCAACCTTTTTACCAGCTTGTGGGCAAGGGATATCGGCATGGGCATAAGTTCAGGGGTTTCATCGCAGGCAAAACCAAACATCATGCCCTGGTCTCCTGCACCAAGTGCTTCCAAGCCATTGTCTGTCATTTCCCCCTTCTTTGCTTCAAGGGCATGGTTAACTCCCAGGGCAATATCGGGGGATTGCTCATCAATAGATGTTATAACGGCGCATGTATCACAGTCAAATCCATACTTCGCCCTGTCATACCCGATTTCCCTTATCGTCTCCCTGGCAATCTTCGGTATATCAACGTAACATTCCGTTGTTATCTCCCCGATTACTAGCACCAGCCCCGTTGTAACGGCTGTCTCGCATGCAACCCTTGCCGTGGGATCCTTCTCCAGGATGGCATCAAGGACGGCATCAGAAATCTGGTCGCAAATTTTGTCAGGATGGCCTTCCGTAACCGACTCCGACGTGAAAAATTTTCTTTCCATTTTTATCAATACAACTCCTTTTATATTTAATCTTCTTCTATTTTACCTGTAAGGCAGGGAACATTTTCACCCGGGCAAAAAAAATCCTCTTGCAATGAAGAGGTTAAACACTTCTCCTCATCTTCCAGGACAAAGTCCTGCAGGAATTGGCACCGATGCATAATCGCACTTTTTATTCATGCTTTCTGCCGGTTGCCGGGTTTCATAGGGCCCGATCCCTCCACCTCTCTTGATAAGGCATTACCGGATTTACTTTTTACAAAACAAAATCTTGCTTTTTACAAAATCCAATTTTACGTTGTTATAAAACCAAATTTTACTTTTTATAAAACCAAGCTAGCATATTTCCTCAAATATGTCAAGGTTCTTCTCCCGGCCGCTGCTTACGCTTTTGCGAACAGTTCCTCGAACTCGTATCCTTCAAGCTTTTCCTTCTCTATGAGCGTGACCGCCACCGTGTGAAGCTTATCCATATTATCCTTGAGCACTTTCTTTATTTTCTGGTAACAAGTATCGATAACATTTTTAACTTCCATGTCAATTTCTGCAGCTATCTGCTCGCTGTAATTCCTCGTATGGGCGAAATCCCTGCCCAGGAAGACCTCATCTGTCTCGTTGCCGAATATGAGGTTTCCAAGCTTATCACTCATTCCATATTTTGTTATCATGTTTCTTGCCACGTTATTTGCTTCCTTCAAATCGCTGTAAGCACCGGTACTTACCTCTCCAAGGACCAGTTCCTCCGCGGCCCGTCCTCCCAGCGCAATTAATATCTTTTCCAGGAGCTGGGACTTGGTAAGGTACGTTTTATCTTCATCCGGCTTGAAGGCGGTATATCCTCCCGCCCTCCCGGAAGGTATTATCGAGATCCTGTCAACCTTATCGGTGGTGGATATGACTTTCACCGCTATGGCATGGCCTGCTTCATGATATGCAGTAAGCCTCTTTTCGCTTTCGCTTATCACCCTGCTCTTCTTTTCCGGGCCCATTATTACCTTGAACGTGGCTTCCTTGATTTCATCCGGCCCGATGGTCTTTTTATTCTTTCTCGCGGAAAGGAGGGCCGCTTCATTCAGCAGGTTCTCCAGGTCCGCCCCGGTAAAGCCGGGCGTACTTTTTGCAAGCTCGCTTAGATTCACTTCCGGTGATACGGGTTTTCCCCTTGCATGTACCTTCAGTATTTCCTCTCTTCCCTTTATATCGGGTAAACCTACGAATATGCGCCTGTCAAACCTTCCTGGTCTCAATAAGGCCGGGTCAAGTATATCCGGCCTGTTCGTGGCAGCAAGGACGATAACTCCCTCGTTGACTCCAAATCCGTCCATTTCAACAAGAAGCTGGTTCAAGGTCTGTTCCCTCTCGTCATGGCCTCCTCCCAGGCCCGCTCCCCTGTGCCTGCCCACGGCATCTATCTCATCTATAAATACTATACATGGAGCATTTTTCTTTGCCTGGTCAAAAAGGTCCCTTACCCTTGACGCACCAACCCCGACGAACATTTCCACGAAATCGGAACCGCTAATGCTGAAAAAGGGAACTCCCGCTTCTCCGGATACCGCCCTTGCCAGCAGGGTTTTCCCGGTACCCGGCGGGCCTACAAGCAGCACCCCCTTAGGTATCCTTGCGCCAAGCTCGATGAACTTCTTAGGAGCCTTGAGATATTCCACGATTTCCGCCAATTCTTCCTTCTCCTCGTCTGCGCCGGCAACATCGTGGAAAGTCACCTTTCTCTTCTCATCGGTACTCAGTTTTGCCCTGCTTTTGCCGAAAGACATGACGCGGCTTCCGCCCCCGCCCTGGGATTGCTGGAGGAAGAAAACCCAGAAAAGCACAAAAATAACTATAAGCCCTACGGTTGGCAGTATTGCAACCCACCATGGAGCCGTAGCCGGGAACTCAGTTTTTACCCTTATCTGGCCGTTTTTCATCTGGTCGGAAACCTCGGATAAAAATGCACCTACATCCGGTATATATATGACATATTTATTTATCCTATCCGTAATATACGGTTTTTTCAAAACAACGGTCGCTTTCTGCCCTTCAAGTACAACCTCGCTCACGTTATTGTTATGGATTTCCCTGATCAAATCCGAGTAATCCATGTCAATCGGGCTTTCGTTACCCTGGGACAAAGCTATTATAAACAATAATATTACGAATAATACTATATAAAAACTCAAACCTTTCAAATATTTCAAAAATCTCCCTCCCTGCAAGCAACACGTAATGCAGTCTTCACAGCAGTGCCTTTGCCCGTTACTTTATATTAGCATATATAATATTAAAATACAATAAATAAAAAACAAGTCGTTTAATAACATAAACCGTTAATTATTATAAACAAGCTGCAAATAAACCATAAGTAAACGGTTAAACAATATTTTCTATATCTTCTATATCTACTATATCTTCTATACCTTCTATTTTTTCTACTTTTTTGTATAAATTTCAGGTTTTAAAACACACAGGTCCGGGAGATTCCTGTATCTTCCCTGGTAATCAAGGCCATACCCGATAACAAATTCATTCGGAATTTCTATACCCTTGTAATCTATGGTTATATTCACCTTTCTCCTGGAAGGTTTGTCGAATATTGCGCATATTTTTACGCTCTTGGGACCCCTTGTGCTGAAAAGCTCCTTCAAATGCTTCAAGGTAAGCCCTGTATCAACAATATCTTCCACTATCAGGACATGCTTGCCCTGTATATTTATATCCACGTCTTTTATTATACGCACGATTCCCGTGGACTCCGTGCCATCCGCGTAACTAGATACAGATATGAGGTCCATGTCGGCGTTTATTTCAAGCTCCCTCATGAGATCCGCAAGGAATATAAACGCACCTTTCAATACGCCTACCAGCACCAGCTCGCAATCTTTATAATCATTGGAAATCCTTTTGCCCAATTCCTTCACTTTCTCGGCTATTTTTTCCCTGGGAACCAGTATCCTCCCAACCTCGTCATTAAGCGTATTTGCCCGTTCGTTACAAGACTCGTTTTCATTTTTGCCATTTTCGAACCGGTTTCCCTTCCCGGCATTATCACATAACTCGCACATCAAACCTTACTCCCTTCATTAGAAATATTTCCAGGCATATTTAAAAAGCATCGCATTGCATATAATTGTACAGCTTGTTGCTGTATTGCATGTTATTGTATTGCATATTATAGTATTGCATATTCCACTGCAGCTCCAATTTTATTATTGCTTGCTGCACCTACATTCATTTATGCTATTACACACATGCTATTACACTGCTGAAGCTCCACGAATTCCAATCATAGACTGCACTATCTATCGTTTCGGATACTGATACCGGCACTATTGAAGCCTTACGAATTCCAATCTCAGCACATTTCTTGTGCTTCCTGTTACTTTATATTTATCACTTATCTTGTACCCCACAACCCATACAATATCTTTGCCTTTTGCAACCAAAGGTACCCTGCTTCTTGTTTCCCTCGGTATCTTTATGTCAATAAAAAAGTCTTTCAGCTTTTTCGTGCCCTTGCATTTATAAGGGAAGAATACGTCTCCTTCTTCCCTTCCTCTTATATTTATTCCATCTTCCAGTTTATCGTAATCAAAAAATTGTACAAGGGAATTATGGCTTAAACTTCTAAACACCCCCGTGTCAAATTCCTCCCTCTTTATCACTTCAGCCTTGAGGTAGGCACCCAGCATTTCCATATGCGTAATTCCCGGGATTTTAACTTTTTCATTAAAGTGCAGGACCTTGCCTGGAGGCTTATTACGGGACTCATCACAGGGCACATTGCTAAACCTATCAAGTGAACCGTCGCCCCATCCATTGCCGGACCCATTGCAGGACCTATTGCATGACCCATTAGGTTCGCCTGGTACATAAATTTTTAAAACCCCGTATGATTTTGCTGCCCGCACATTACGGGGCAAGTGTATCGTAGAGCCTGTCCTCCCGTTTATGCACAAGTCGATTATTTTCTCAACATGTATACTTTCTATGGCATTCAAATCTCCTTTTACCCTTTCTATTGCTTTCCTGACAATCCTCTTTCTTATGGCGCCATGGCATTTCGCTATTTTTTCAACATCGAGCTCCACCATGCTTGCCGCGAATCCCTCAGCTTCCCCGGGATGCTGCCCGGAATCCCGGTCCTCGTAATGACCCGGGTACTGCCCGGCGCAATGCCCGGGGCACAGGTTGGGGTCCTTCCCGGTATCCTGCCCGGGATCCCGCCCTGAAATGTACTCCCTGTTCACGCATTCCCTGTATTTCTCTTCCGCCACCATACCGAGAAAACTGCAGTCATCCCTTGCCAGTCCTGCCATCCTGGTTACGCTTTCCACGATATCAACATCAAAGTTTTCCCGTACATACGGGATCAGTTCAAGCCTTACCTTGTTTCTCGTGTAAATGCCCTGCAGGTTTGTGCTGTCAATGCGCGGCTTAAGGCCGGCTATTTCGCAGTACTCTTCTATTTCGCTCCTCCTGATATCGAGCATGGGCCTTATTATTCTCCCCCTTTTATACTCCATCCCCTTGAGCCCTTCCATGCCCGTACCGCGCATTATATTCATTATTACCGTTTCAGCCTGGTCATTCTTGTTGTGAGCCACCGCAATTTTACAATTGCCAACCTTTTCTGCAAACAAGGTAAACCGGGCATACCTGCCGCTCCTTGCCGCCTCTTCTATAGAAATACCACTATTCGCCGATATTTCCCTGGTATTCAAATGGGTCGTGAATAACTCTATACCCATTTCACCACACAGGTTTTTTACATACTGCTCGTCCATATCCGATTCATTTCCCCGAAGCATGTGGTTTACGTGGATTGCAACTATTTCACTTGTACCAAGCAGGCATGACGCATGTAATGAATGAAGAACATGAAGAAGACATACGGAGTCCGGTCCCCCGGAAACTCCCACGAGGACGGCTTCCCCCGGCTCGATGAGATTGTGCTTATTTATGGTTTCAAGCACTTTTTTCTGTATTTCCTCTAACTTTGCACCCTTTGTATCCTGGGATCCCATCTGCAATCCCCTTTTAGCCACCAATGTTTTTCTTGATTAACCTTTGCCTGTCAAAATCTTTTTCAAATTGGCAAATTTCGTGTATTGTCCAAGCCACGCCAGCTCCACGGTCCCGGTGGAACCGTTCCTGTGCTTGGCAATTATTATTTCCGCAATATTCTTCCTGTCGCTGTCCTGGTTGTAATAGTCATCCCTGTATATAAACAAAACCATGTCGGCATCCTGTTCGATAGCCCCAGACTCCCTCAGGTCGCTGAGGATGGGGCGATGGTCCGCCCTGGTTTCAGGAGCCCTGCTTAGCTGGGACAAGGTAATCACGGGCACGTTTATTTCCTTTGCAAGTATTTTCAGCGACCTGGAAATCTCCGATATCTCCTGCTGCCTGTTTTCAGCCCTTCCCCTGCCCTGCATCAACTGCAAATAATCTATTATCACAAGACCCAGGTCCTTTTCCAATTTAAGCCTCCTGCACTTTGCCCTTATTTCCGCTACGGAAATCCCGGGAGTATCATCAATGTAAATGGGAGCTTCCGACAAAGGGTCAAGGGCACGGGCGATACTGTCCCAGTCCTCATCATCCAGGTTCCCGGTGCGCATCTTCTGGCTGTCTATCAATGCCTCGCTGCATAATATCCTGTTAACCAGTTGTTCCTTTGACATCTCCAGGCTGAATATGGCAACCGGTACCCTTTTATATATTGCCGCATACTGGGCGATATTCAGGGCAAAAGAGGTCTTTCCCATGGATGGCCGGGATGCCACAAGTACCAAGTCTGAATTCTGGAACCCGGCGGTCTTATAGTCCAGGTCGATAAAGCCGGAAGGCACACCTGTAATAAAACCGGAAGGTATCCCGTCAATAAGCTCCCTCTTGCTATACAATTCTTCCAGGCGGTTGAATGCTTCTACCAGTATTTCCTTTACATGATAAAAGCCCTTGGAACTTCTTCCCTGGAGTATATCGAAAATATTTTTCTCGGCCCTGTCCAGGATTACGGACACTTCTTCAGAGGCCTCGTAGCTAAAATCAACTATTTGTGAGGCGGCCTTTATCAGCTTTCTCAAGATGGACTTTTCTTCTACGATACTTGCATAATGCTTTACATTGGCCGTTGTAGGAACAGAAACCGCAATATTGGTGATATATTCCAGGCCTCCTGCTTTGTCAAGCGTTCCCCTCGACTTCAATTGTTCTATAACGGTTACAATATCAACGGGTTCAGCCTTGTTGAAAAGATCCAGTATGGCTTCATATATTTCGCCATGGTCCTGCCTGTAAAAATCATCGCTTTTTAATATTTCAACCACGACGGGGATGGCTTCATTGTCCAGCATCATCGACCCCAGCACGGCCTGTTCAGCTTCAATATTATGAGGTGGTATTCTTCCCAGGATATTCATTTCATTAGCCATAGGATAAACTCCCCTGTTTTTTATTTGTTTTTTCTACGGTGCAGTAGGACATAAGAACCGCCCCTGGCCTCTTTGTTTCGGTGTGACACAGGGACGGGGTTAATGTCACCGTGACACATGACACAGGAACGGGGGTGGTGACGGTGAGCCCTTCCCCTTGTCCATGTCTCCACATCCGCGGGACAGGGCAACTGTCCCCTTGTCCCCGGGCGAACCGTCCCCTTATCCACGGATGAAACGTCCTCTCGTCCCGTCGGGGAACCGCCATCTTGTCCCCTCCGTGTCTTGCCCGCGTCTTAACTTTCTGCCTCCACGTTCACGGTAAGCAAGGCACTTACCCCCGCATGAAGCTTTATTTCTACCTTGTAACTTCCAAGGTGTTTTATGGGTTCAGGCAGGTTGATTTTCTTCTTGTCAATATCAATCTTTAACTCGTTTTTCAAGCTTTCAGC
>JAAZDH010000048.1 GCA_012512865.1 Clostridiaceae bacterium
ATGATGCTCAACGACCTTGATGAAATTCTCAGCGAAAAGGGGCTTAAAACGAAAATAGTTTTTCTAATCTACGTTGATTTGCTCTGGGCGCCTGAAATTGAAAAAATCAAGAACCCGGGGCGGTTTATCCTTATGTTTGCGCCCATAACCAGGACCTACAGCAAGTCTTTTGAAGCTGACGGGGATTTGCCTGAAACCCCGCCTTACGAGCGAAATAAATTAAGATTTCCCTACGATGTAAAGGAAAACCTGGCGTTTTTAAAATCGTGGGAGAGAGTTTTTAAAGGAGACAGCTTTGATTTTGACTACCACTTCTTGGGGGATCATTACAGGGATCCTGGATATTACAGTATTGTAAAGGTTTTAAGCCAGGACATAAAAAACCTTGGGAAAATTGGACTTAACGGGTTTGTAAGCTGCTAGGTTCAAAGGGCCTTTTTCCCTACAGGGCTTGGCATGTATGTCATGGGGCGTACGCTGTGGAATGACAAACTGGATTTTGACGAATTGGCAAAGAAGTATTTTTCATGCGCTTTCGGGCAGGACGGGGAAAAATGCTTGGAATACATGGCAAGGCTGTCGGAGCTTTTTGATCCTCCCTACTTGAGGGGGAAAAGGGAGTTAATAGATAAAAATGCAGCTGAAAGATTTTCCGGGATATGCGAGTATGTAGATGATTTCAGGAAAGTTATAGAAGCAAATGCCGGCAGTGATGATCCATGTCACGCTGCTTCATGGAAATATTTAAAATACCATTCCGACATTTGCTGCCTGATGGCGGTGGCCCTGGAAGCGATGGCTTCGGGGAAGAGAAAAAAGCACAAGCCATGTGGAAGCTGGTGGAAACCTATATATGCGAGCACGAGGACCAGGTACAGCAAGTATTTGATGTTTTTGAATTTATAGCGACATTAGGAAGAAGGATGCGCTAAGATAGAAGGGGATGTTGAGATGGAAGCATTATATGAAAAAATGGATGTTGAAAAACTGGAAATAATTAAAAAGGAGCTCCAGGAAAGGTATGACTGTTTTAAGAAAAAGGGATTGAAACTTGACATGTCAAGGGGAAAACCGGGTGCCGACCAGTTGGACCTCTCAATGGGCTTGTTCGACTGTAATACCGGCGTGAAGTGCTATACGACATTGGATGGAACTGACTGCAGGAATTACGGGATAGTCGACGGGATTCCCGAGGCAAAAAAGCTTTTCGCGGACATCATGGAAGTAGATGCCAGTGAAGTTATCGTAGGTGGGAATTCTAGCATCAACATGATGTTTGATACGTTAGCTTACGGCATGACCCATGGGATGGCAGAAAGTTACATGCCCTGGGGTAAACTGCCGAAGGTAAGGTTCTTATGCCCAAGTCCCGGGTATGACAGGCATTTTGCCATATGCGAGTTTTTTGGCATGGAAATGATAACCATACCCATGAAAATCGACGGCCCTGACATGGATATGGTTGAAGAACTTGCAGGCAGAGACGAGTATATAAAGGGTATATGGTGCGTACCGAAGTACAGCAATCCCCAGGGTATTACTTACTCGGATGAAATTGTTGACAGGCTTGCAAGAATGAAAACGGCAGCAAGGGATTTCAAGATAATGTGGGATAACGCATATATAGTGCATCACCTGTATGATGAGCATGACAACCTTAAAAACATACTTTCGACATGTAAGGAAGCCGGGAACCCGGACAGGGTATTAATGTTTATTTCCACGTCGAAGATAACTTTTCCCGGGGCAGGGGTTGCGGCAATGGCAGCAAGTGAAAATAACATAAAGTATTTCAAGAAACGACTTTTAAAACAGACCATCGGCTACGACAAGCTCAACCAGCTGCGACATGTCTTGTTTTTAAAAGACATGGATAATATTCATGCACACATGGAGAAGCATGCTGCAATTTTGCGGCCCAAATTTAAAACAGTGCTAGACATCCTGGAGAAAGAACTTGGAGGAAAAAACATTGCATGGTGGAGCAAGCCGAGGGGAGGATACTTTATAAGCCTGGATACAATGCCGGGATGCGCAAAGAAAGTGGTTGAAAAAGCTGCTGAAGCCGGTTTGGTGGTCACCCCCGCAGGTGCGACTTTTCCATATGGAAAGGACCCTGATGACAGGAACATACGCATTGCCCCAACTTTTCCTCCCTTGCATGAGCTTGAAAAGGCAATAGAACTGTTATGCATCTGCGTTCAGCTGGTCAGCGTGGAGAAGGTGCTAGCAGCCAGGAAAGATTAATAACCAATTGTATTTTATTGAAGACTGTGCTAAAATTACGAAAATAATTAGTAATCGCTTAGTTAACCGGAGGGGTTGAAAAAATTATGAGTTCAAACAGGAAGTTTAGAGTAGGTGTTCTTGGAGGTACAGGATTTGTAGGGCAGGTGTTTATTTCAATCCTGGAGAATCATCCATGGTTCGAGGTGGCATGTATTGCCGCCAGCGAAAGGTCTGCCGGAAAGAGCTACAGGGAGGCCGTCGAAGGCAGGTGGAAGCTTAAAACACCCATGCCTTCATACGTGGCTGACATGGTTGTAAAAAATCTTAACCAGGTAAATGAAATTTGCGAGGAGACGGATTTTGTCTTTTGCGCTGTTGACATGAAGAAAGAAGAAATCAAGGCATTTGAAGAAATGTATGCAAGGGCTGAGACACCGGTAATATCAAATAATTCTGCCCACAGATGGACCCCCGATGTTCCAATGGTCATACCGGAAGTTAACCCTGAGCATACCAGGATAATAGAAAAACAAAGGAAGCGGCTTGGCGTAAAAAACGGTTTCATAGCCGTAAAACCGAATTGTTCCATAC
>JAAZDH010000376.1 GCA_012512865.1 Clostridiaceae bacterium
ACCTATCCTAAGATATCTTCCTTCAGGATTGATTATCCCTGCTCTTTTTCTACTCTCATCACTCGGCTTTATTCAGCCTCGACTTTAGAGCCCTTATATACACTGTTCACTTTTCAATGTCCATTATGCTTGAATTTGCTTTCCACAATTGAAAGCAGCTTTATCAATATAACATCAACCCATATATATTTTCAACCTAAACGAATCTCATTATGCTGGAAATATATCAATTTACATTCTATTATCTTACATTAACTCTTAATATCTAACGACTGTTTCGTTTTATTAATTTTTCGTAAACGTATAAATCAAATCTACGCATTCAATATCTCGTCCAGCTTTTGCCTGACTTTCTTGAAATCCTCCCACATGTACGTTTTTTTAGATTCATCCCTTAAAAGGGCGGCAGGATGGAAAGTGGGCATAATCCAAAACTGCTGTTTCTTGAACCATTGCCCCCGTATTTGGGTTATTTTTGCATCCTTGTCTATTATATATTTTATTGCCGTGGCGCCAAGGCATACTATTATTTTAGGGTTGATCAACCGTACCTGGGTCCTCAAGTACGGCAGGCATTTCTGTGCCTCCTCCTCCCTGGGAACGCGGTTTGAAGGCGGCCGGCATTTAACGATATTCGCAATATAATACATGTCTTCCTTTATACGTAACGCATTAAGAAGCGAGTCCAGCAATTTGCCCGCAGCCCCTACGAAAGGAAGCCCCTGTTCATCTTCCTGCCTTCCGGGCCCTTCCCCTATCAGCATTAAAACCGCGCTAATGCTTCCCCTGCCTACAACCACATTTGTCCTAGTCTTGCACAAATCACATCTTGTACAGTTCCGGCATTCTTCAATCAGCTCGTCCCAGCTATACATGGCAAAAACCCCTCATTCCCAATCTCACGTTCAATTTAACAATATAATATTCCCATCTTGCAATATTTCAATTCCATGCTTCATCTCATATTCCATCTTACTTTTCTTCCAATATTTCACCTTATATAATATATCACCTATATCTCACCTTAATATCTCATCTCAATATTTCATCTTATATCTCATCTAATATTTCATCACATATTCCAGGTGTTATTTCTCTCATAACCGCCCCGGCGCTTCCGTTTATCACGATATCCGCACTCCAATCATACGGCGTTGCAGTTTTATTAATCAATATCATTTTATTGCCCCTGTAATAATTTATAATTCCTGCAGCAGGATATACCACGAGGCTCGATCCGATTACCAGTAATACTTCCGCCTTTCTTACGGCAGAAATGGCAGATGCCAGGACATTTTCATCCAGGGCCTCTTCGTACAGTACAACATCAGGCCTTACTATTCCCCCGCATGCATCGCACAAAGGAACCGGCTTGCCTTGATCCATTACATAATCCAGGCTGAAAGATTTGCGGCACTTCATGCAATAATTCCTGTAAATCGAACCATGCAGTTCATATACCGTTTTTGAACCGGCTGCCTGGTGCAAGCCGTCGATGTTCTGGGTAACAACCGCCTTAAGTTTCCCTGCCTCTTCAAGCCTGGATAATGCCTTGTGACAATCGTTAGGCCTGGCATCCCTGTAAACCAGGTTGTTCCTGTAATAATCAAAGAAATCCCTGGGGTTGTCAATAAAAAAAGTATAGCTTAACATGTACTCCGGCGGGTACTTGTACCTGTTCCTGCCGCCAACCCCGTAAAGCCCGCCGGCGGACCTGAAATCAGGTATGTTGCTTTCGGTGGAAGCTCCCGCGCCCGTGAATGCAACAATATTACCGGAGCTTTGAATTATTTCCACCGCCTGTTTTACCTTGTCAATGCTTATCTTATCCATATCCGCACCTTCCTTGAAAACCTGCTCCTTTTCATTTTAATTCTTACAATAATCTTTACTTTTATAATTCTAATAGAAATATTACAATAAAAATATTACTATATTAACCACATGAATGCAAATCCGCGTGAAGGCAAGCCGTCCAGCCGGTTTTGCAAGCTGTTCCGGTCATGTTTTATTCCAACGCAATTTTACCTTACATAGGTAATATTATTTTACATTATATATAT
>JAAZDH010000377.1 GCA_012512865.1 Clostridiaceae bacterium
ATCCTGAAAGCTTCCACGATTGAAGTCTTTTTTTCAACAACCTGCAACAGCCTGTCGTTAGGTATTGTAACCAGGGTATCCACGACCTCTTTCAGGTTTTCTATGCCCCTTTCGGCATGCTGCATACGTTTTCGTCCTTCAAAAGAAAATGGTTTTGTCACAACGCCAACCGTAAGGATTCCCATTTCCTTGGCTATCTTGGCAATTACAGGAGCAGCCCCGGTACCGGTTCCTCCTCCCATCCCCGCGGTAATAAAAACCATGTCCGCCCCTTTTATGGATTGGCTGATTTCATCCCTGCTTTCATTGGCCGCTTTCTCGCCAATTTCGGGATTCATTCCTGCTCCCAGGCCCTTCGTAATCTTTTCACCGATTTGAATCTTGGTATTGGCCCTTGACATGAATAAAGCCTGCTTGTCCGTGTTTATTGCTATAAACTCAACTCCGCGAAGACCTGCGCTTATCATCCTGTTAACCGCGTTATTTCCTCCGCCACCTACACCAACTACTTTTATTTGGGCAAATTGTTCAGTATCAATATCAAACTCTAACAAAACGTTTCTCCCCCTTTAGACTTGTCCCTTGTATAAAAAATATAGTAAATCAAATTTCTTTACAATACCAGCCTAATACACGGTTATCACATGGAAAACCAGCTGTAAATTGCTTTTGCTATTCTTTTAAAATAATTACCGCCTTTACCGTTATGATTGTCCTTTATTCTCATTTCTCTTGTTTCTCTTGAAATCCTGCTGTACATGTTTCGTTTTGCAGCGTGCTTGATGATTCCTGCTGCTGCAGCATACTCGGGCTTGGCTGCTCCCGGTACGGACCTGTACGAGGCTACCCTGACAGGCAGGTTAAAAATGTCTTCGGCTATTTGTTTATTGCCATTAACATAAGATATGCCACCGCCGGTTAAAACCACACCTGCCCTAAACGTATCAAGGTTTTCATACTTTTCAACCAGTTTTTTTGCAAGGGACAGTATTTCGCATACCCTGGCTTCAATTATTTTTATAATTCTTGATACTTGCACGTCCTTTAATTTTTCCTCGTTAACATCATATACCGAAATTTCCTGGTCATTCTTTATAAGGGTTGTCAATGCCAGCTCGTATTGCTTTTTTAGTTTATCCGCCTCGCTGTAGGATATCCTTAACCCTATTGCAATGTCATTTGTTACATGCTCCCCTCCAACCGGTATTGAATCATACATTATAATTCTCCCGTTTTTAAAGGCCGAGACATCGGTAATTCCACCGCCTACATCAATCAATATAACCCCCATTTCCTTTTCTTCGGGCAAAAGGGATAATTCACTCGTGGCATAGGCTTCCGTAATAATGCCGTCTACCTCCAGTCCGGCCTTTTCCACGCTCCTGATTATATTTTGGACAGAAGTAAGCTTGCCCGTCACAACATCGGCCTCCATTTCCAGTATTAAGCCGGACATGCCTATTGGATCCATTATGCCTTCAAAACCATCAACTATATATTGCCTAGGTATAATATCTATAATCCGGTTACCCTCGGAAACCGGCAGCCTTTCAATTGACTGGAGCATTTTTTCAATGTCTTCTTGTGTTACCACCTGGTTATCACTTAAAACGCTTGTACTTTCTTTATGATTGATTATATTAACATGTGTGCCGTAAATATTTACATACGCTGAATTAACCTTGAAATTAGCTTCCCCCTCGGCTTCTTCCACGGAAGCCCTTATTGCTTCCGCTGTTTTTTCTATGTCAACTATCACACCTTTTTTAACGCCACTAAACAAGGTAAACCCTCTTCCCAGGATTTGAAGCTGGTCATTTTTATCAATTTTCCCTATAAGTGTACAGACCTTTGTTGTGCCTATGTCTATTCCTACTATAATTTCTTCCACCGTATTACCTCCCATGGGAAGCTTGCATCCAAAACATAACTCACAACTAAACCTACTCTATTTTTATAATATCCTTTTTTGATAATTTATTCAATACATATCTTCGTATAATAGCAAAATTTAAAAATATCCTGTTTCCAAATGCAAATACCGCAGCCAGGTACAGCTGTATACCCAGCTGGTCACCAATATATGCCAGCCCTGCGGCAAGCATCGCGTTTCCAAAAAAACCTGAAAGAAAAATTTTCATGTTGAACTTGTCCTGTACGGCAGCTGCAATCCCCCCGAAAACGCTATCAAGGGCTGCAAGAATTGCTACGGCAACATAATTTGAATATTGCTTGGGTATATTATACGGTATGAACATACCGAGTATTATTCCTGCAATTAAACCGATAATAGGAATCATAAAACGCCTCCCACATGCTTGTGGTTAGTAGCCCGGGATAAAAACAGGGTAATCTCCTTTCGTAAAATCAAGTATTCCTTTCTCGTTCTTGTCAATGTTTTTTTGAATAATTTGCTTGGACATTTTAATCCTATAGCTTATATCGTACAAATCCCCGTAATTTACCACCAGTCTGGAATCTACAAACACACGTATATTATCAGTATCACTTACATCTATTATATCAATTTGATCTACAAGTTTAAAGTTATCATTTTTTTCTTCTTCCGTCAATGCATTCAACAAAATAATTAACATGTTAAAATTATCTGTATATTCCATGTTCAAGACCTGTCCTACCTGGTAGCCTGTAAAATCCAATCCCTTTACAACGGGTAAAGGCATGTCTTCTTGCCGTTCCACCGTTTCCAATACATACCCTTCCCTATCCGCAACCAGGAATGCCCCTATGTAAGGTATCAAAACGAAGGGCTCCCTTTCTTCCACTTGTATTAATACTTTATTAGGCAAAACATATTTGACTGTTACATCCCTTAC